>JAFRPC010000035.1 GCA_017429325.1 Oscillospiraceae bacterium
CTCGCAGTACATGTTTTTCATGACCTTATTGTACCGCTTTTCGGTACTGTTGGAAAGACCTTATCTTATTGGCTTGTTTGCTTTTCGTCATTTTGCCATGTGGAAATCTTTGCGCCTTCCGCTTGGCTACTGAATAGATACGTAAAAAGTAAGAAGTTAAAAGTTCAGATACTTCTTACTTCTTACCTCTTACTTCTTACCTCGTACAATACCCCCGAAATAAATACAGGGAGGCAAATAAACATGAAGATAATCATCGACGCCATGGGAGGCGACAACGCGCCGCTGGCATTCCTGGAGGGCGGTTTCCGGGCCGCGCAGGAGCTGGGCGTGGAGGTCGTTTTAGTGGGCCGCACAGAGCAGCTCCTGGGCATCATGAAGGAGCGGGGCATCGAGACCCTGCCCAAGGGCGTGGAGCTCATGGACGCCGAGCAGGTGGTGGACATGCACGACGACCCCGCCACCGTGGTCCGGGCCAAGAAGGAATCCTCCATGGTCAAGGGCCTGCGGCTGCTCTCGGAGGGCGGCGGCGACGCCTTTGTCTCCGCGGGCTCCACGGGCGGTCTGCTCTCCGCGGCGACCCTGGTGGTCAAGCGGGTGCGAGGCATCCGCCGGGCGGCCTTCGGCCCCACCATCCCCACCAAGACCGGCAATTTGATCCTCATCGACTCCGGAGCCAACGTGGAGTGCACCCCCGAGTTCCTGCTCCAGTTCGGCGTCATGGGCTCCTTCTACGCGAAGCTGACCCTGGGCTTGGAAAAGCCCCGGGTGGCCCTGCTGAACAACGGGGCCGAGGACTCCAAGGGCGACCCCCTCCACAAGGAGGCCTACCGGCTGCTGAAGGAGGTCGGGGACAAGGGCCTGATCCACTTCGTGGGCAACATTGAAGGCCGCGAGGCCATGTTAGGGGACTGCGACG
The DNA here is from genome assembly GCA_017429325.1 of Oscillospiraceae bacterium. GTDB lineage: Bacteria > Bacillota > Clostridia > Oscillospirales > Oscillospiraceae > JAFRPC01. The sequence continues at coordinate 920 of JAFRPC010000035.1, forward strand.
TGCTGGTGGCCGACGGCTTCTCCGGCAACGTCTTCCTCAAAGGCGCCGAGGGCACCGCCATGTTCCTGGGCTCTCTGCTCAAGCGGATGTTCCTGCGGAACCTCCGGACCAAGCTGGCAGGCCTGCTGCTGAAGAAGGAGCTGAAGCAGACCTTGGAGGTCATGGACTACCGCCGGGTCGGCGGGACCCTGCTGCTGGGCATCTCCAAGCCCGTGGTCAAGGCCCACGGCGCCGCCGATACCGAGGCCGTGCTGGGCGCCATCCGGCAGGCCGTGGCGGCGGTGGAGGCCGGGATCTGCCAGGCCATCACCGACAACGTGGACCAGATGATCCTGCCCAGGGAGGCTCAGTGATGCACACACTGCAAAAGACCATCGGCTATACCTTCCGGGACCTCTCCCTGCTGGAGACGGCCCTGACCCACACCTCCTACGCCAACGAGGTGTACAAGGACGGGCTGCGCAGCTATGAGCGCCTGGAATTTTTGGGCGACTCCGTTCTGGGCTTCACCGCGGCGGACTACCTGCTCAGCGCCTTCCCCCAGCTCCACGAGGGGGAGCTGACCAAGCTCCGGGCGGAGCTGGTCTGCGAGGCCAGCCTGGCCGAAACGGCGCGGAAGCTGGACCTGGGGGCCTACCTGCGCCTGGGCAAGGGCGAGGAGAGCGGCGGCGGCCGCAGCCGGGTCTCCATCATCGCCGACGTGGTGGAGGCCGTCATCGCCGCCATCTACCTGGACGGCGGCCTCCCGGCGGCCCGGCGCTTCATCTACGACCACGTGCTGGTGGACGTGAAGGAGCGGGTGCGCCAGAACGCGGACTACAAGACCATGCTCCAGGAGCAGGTCCAGCAAAAGAAGAACCAGAGCCTGAGCTACGAGCTGCTGGGCGAGACCGGCCCGGACCACGACAAGGAATTCTCCGTCCGGGTCCTGCTGAACGGGCGGGAAGTGGGCCGGGGCACCGGCACCAGCAAAAAGCGGGCCGAGCAGTCCGCCGCCGGTGCAGCCCTGGAAACCCTATTTCCAGACGTTTTATAATACAACAATACACGCGAGGCTGCCAAGACAGTCTCGCGTGTATTATCTTTCTCATCGTTCAAATCGCAATTTGAACGATACCGCAACTTTCAACTATTCACTTTCAACTTTCAACTATTATTCCTCCGGCTCCGTCTCGCTGGGCAGGAGCTGGTTCACGTCCAGCACGGGGATCATGGAGGAGCTGCTGTCGCCGCCGGTCATAACGGTGGGCAGCTTGCCGTTCCAGGACTGGGCGTAGGTGTAGTTGATGAGCTCCTGAGTCAGGGACTCGCTGATCTTGCGGTTGGCCTCTGCCTCGGCCTCCGCCTTTGCCAGCAGCTCATAGGCCGCGGCGTCGGCGTTGACCTTGCGGACCTCCGCGGCGGCCTTGGCCTCAATGACCTTCTGCTCGGCCTCGGTCTCGGCGCGGAGCTTGTTCTGCTGGGCCACCTGCTTGGCCTCGACCGCGTCGGTGAAGGCGTTGGTGAAGTCCATGTTCTCAATGGAGGTGGAGACCAGCTCAATGTTGTAGCTCAGCAGCTTCTCAGCCAGGTCCGCCTCAATGGCTCCGGCCAGCTCGTTGCGCTTGCCCACCAGCTGCTCGGCGGTGTAGCGGGCTGTGACGACCTTGACGGACTCGGTGATGCAGGGCTGTATCACGGTCTGGTAGTAGTCCTCGCCAATGGTTCGGTAGATGGTCTGGGCGTCGGATTTCTTGATTTGATAGTTGATGGTGTAGGTCAGGTTGACCTCCTGGATGTCAGAGGAGAAGCAGGCGAGGTCCACGGTCTGCTTCTGGACCCGGTTGTCCATCTTGACCACGTTCTGCCAAGGCAGGACGAAGTGTACGCCGGAGTCCAGGGTGGTGTTCTCCACCCGACCGAAGGTGGTGACGACGCCGGTGTGGCCGGTGGGGACGGTCTGGACGCAGGACAGGACGAGGGCGCCGACGCAGAGGACGACGGCCAGCACCAGCGCCAGGGAGGCGAGGGCCTTCTTCTCCTTGCTCTTCAGGCCGATGTAGACGGTGATGCCCACGAGGAGGGCAATGACAGCGAAAATCAGTTTTGCCATGGTACAGGCTCCTTTCTTTTTTTACGGTTTTCTTCGTAATGGCCGCGCAGCTGCGCGGCCTCGTAGGGGCCGATGCCCACATCGGCCCTGCGGAGCGGCCACGTAGGGGCCGATGCCCACATCGGCCCTGCCATCCCCCCTGCGGAGCAGGGGGGGGGGGCTGCCGGAGGCTTAAGCCTCCGGCATGAGGATGGCGCCGGCGATGTAGAGCAGCACCCCGCAGCCGCCCAGGAGGGTGGCGCCGACCCAAATCATACGAACAACGGTGGGGTCCACCTCCAGGTACTCGGCGACGCCGCCGCAGACGCCGGACAGGACACGATTTTGAGACTTGCGCAGCTTCTTTTCCATGATGATACTCCTTTCTTTCATGACGCACGAAATACGGTTTCATTTGGTTTGCGAGAGCGCCGGAAAACAAAAACTCATGGGCCAGGCCTTTCCCTGTCCATGAGTCTCGTGTTTCAAGGCAACCCGGCGGGGATTCCCGCGTGCTGACGAATTGCCTCCGCGGCCCCGCCGCGGTACTACTCCCTCAAGAGCAATATGAAATTGTGGCATTATTATACCAGCTTTTCCCGGTTTGTCAAGTATTTTTGAAAAATATTTTCCGCAAAACCTCCCCTGCTTGCAGGGGAGGGGGACCGGCCTCAAGGCCGGTGGAGGGGTGCGTCCCGGCGTGGAGACACGTTTCGACACAAATCACATAGTATGGAATGCACGGCAGCCCCGTGCGAAGGAGGGAATGCAATGGCAAGCTTTACGAATCAGGCGACCCTGAGCTACAACGGTCTGACGGTGAGCTCCAACACCGTCACGGGGCAGATGATCTCGCCCCTGAGCCTCACCAAGACCGCGGGGGAGGAGCTCTACGCCCCCGGCGACACCCTCTCCTACGTGATCTCCCTGGTGAACGACGGCACGGCCAGCTATGACGGCCTGAGCCTGAGCGACGACCTGGGGGGCTATCCCGTGGGAGCGGGCGTCGCCTACCCCCTGGCCTACGTGGAGGGCTCGGTCCGCTATTTCATCAACGGCGTGCCCCAGCCCGCCCCTGCCGTGACCCCGGGCGGGCCGCTGAGCGTCACGGGCCTCTCGGTCCCCGCGGGCGGGAACGCCATGCTGGTCTATGAGACCGAGGTGACGGCAGCCGCGCCCCTCACGGCGGGCAGCGTCATCACCAACACGGCGACGGTGACAGGCGCGGGCCTCGCCGCCCCGTTGACGGCTTCCGCGGAGATCACGGTCCAGACCGGCGCGGAGCTCTCGGTGGTCAAGAGTCTCTTCCCCGCCACCGTGGCCCAGAACGGCCAGCTCAGCTACACCTTCACCATCCAGAACGCGGGCAACGAGGAAGCCGGGGCGGAGGCGGGGGTCACGATCTCGGACCTCTTTGACCCGCTGCTGAAGAACGTCTCCGCCTCCCTGAACGGCCAGCCCCTAAGCCTGGGGACAGACTACAGCTACGACGCGGTCAGCGGCCAGTTCAGCACCACGGCGGGCCGCATCACCGTCCCCGCCGCCACCTACGCCCAGACCGCCTCCACCGGCGACTGGACCGTGACCCCCGGCGAAGCGGTGCTGACCGTCACAGGCACGGTGTAATACTAAGCTCCCATTCTCGGAAAATAAACGTCTGTTCACACTTTTTTCGCAGAAAAAAGTGCGAACAGACGAAACCGCCGTAGGCGGGGCCCTTCTGATCACTTATGGTATCTCGAACCGGCCTGGATCGACTCGGCCCGGTAAAGCTGCTCCAGCAGCATGACCCGCGCCAGGTGGTGGGGGAAGGTCATGTCGGAGAAGCTGAGCCGCAGGTCCGCCAGGGCCTTGATCTCCGGGGCGATGCCGAAGCTGGAGCCCAGCAGGAAGCAGGCGGCGGAGCGCCCGCTGTTCTTGACCTCGGCCAGGGCGGCGGCGAAGCCCTCGGAGGAGAGCTTCTTCCCCTCGGGGGTCAGGACGCAGAACCAGGCCCCCCTGGGGAGCTTTTCCCGGATGAGCTGGCCCTCCCGGGCCAGCCCCTCCGCGATCTGGGCGGGGGAGGGGTCCTCCGGCAGCCGGTACTCTGGCAGCTCCACGAGCTGGAATTTGCAGTACCCGGACAGCCGCTTGGCGTACTCCTCCACGGCCTGTTGGAAAAACCGTTCTTTGAGCTTTCCGACGGAGATGACGGTGATGTTGAACATAATATCGCTCCCGTTTCAAAACTGTAGGGGCCGGCGCCCTCGACGGCCCGCTGTAGCGTATCGAAACGCTGGCACGGGGCGTCGTGGCGCCGCCCCCTACGGGCGGATCGGGCGGGAATTACTTGTCCTTGTCGGAGAAGAACTTCCGCTGACGGAAGTAGAAGGCCGCGCCGATGGCGATCCAGACCACCAGCATGATATAGCTCTCGGTGCCGAAGTGCACGAACTCCAGACCGGGGATCGGGACGAGCTGGAGGATGATGAAGATCACGCTGAAGGCCACGCCCACGGCAGCCATCACCTTGAGGAAGGTAGAGCCGTCCCCGTCGCGCTTGGTGGTAATCAGGGTGGCGGCAGCGGTGAAGAAGTAGCCAATGGAGGCGCCGATGGCGCACATGTCCACGAACCAGCCCAGGGCTTCCCGGCCCAGGATGGGGCCGGAGAGGCTGACCAGGATGCAGAAGATCATGGCGTTCCGGGGGGTGCCGTACTTCCGGTCCACCTTGCCGAAGATCTTGGGCAGATAGCCGTCCCGGGCCATAGAGTACATGAGACGGGAGGAGGCCAGATAGAAGCCCATGATGCCGGACAGGACGGCGCAGGAGACGCCCACGCCCACCAGGACCTTGCCGAAGGTGCCCAGGAGCTCCTCGGCGGCCACTAAGACCACCCACTCCCCGGCCATGACCCGCTCGGGCCAGTTTTCCAGGGCGGCAGCGGCCACGGTGTTGTTGCTGACGTAGACGAAGCAGCCGAAGACGATGGCGATCATCATAATGAAGCTGACCTTCTTGAAGGAGAAGTTGAACTCCTCGGCGGCCTGGGGGATGGCGTCAAAGCCCACGTAGGCCCAGGGGGCGATGGCGAAGGTAGCCAGGATGGCGGCCAGGATGCCGGAGGTGCCCTTGTGGGCGTACTCGCCGATCTCGGAGGTGACGGCGTTGGCGTCCATCGCGGCCTTCTTGTCGAAGCCCCAGATGGGAGCCAGGTTGACACCCTTGGCCTTGGCGCTGAAGAGGGCGGCCACGAAAAGGACGAAGACGCAGAGCACCAGCAGGGAGGCCAGGACGGTCTGGACGAAGCCGGCCTTCTTGACGCCGATGATGTTCAGCCAGCCGAAGAGGATCAGGATGAACATGGCCGGGAGCATCTGGCCGAAATAGATGTCCGTCCCGGCCAGGGTGTAGTGGAAGCCGAAGTTCAGGATGCCCTTGTGGCCGGTGAGGCCGTCGATGATCAGGGCAATGGCGGTGGAGTTCATGGGGACGTTGGTCAGGTAGGCGGCCACTAAGAACCAGCCGCAGATGAAGGCCAGGGTCTTGCCGAAGCAGTTCTTGGTAAAGGTGAACTCGCCGCCGGCCTTGGGGTACTTGGGCACCATGTAGGCGTAGGAGAAGGCGATGATGATCATGACGATGGCGCCCAGAATCATGGCGATGGCAGTGCCCGCCACGCCGGAGGTGGCAAGGAACTTCTTGCCGGGATTGATGAAGGAGCCCCAGCCGATGACGCAGCCAAAGGCGATGGCCCAGACGTGCATGGGGGAGAGCTGACGCTTCAGCGCCCCGTCGGGCGTCTGGTTTTTGACGGGTTTCTTACTCATTCTTGTTGTTTCCTTTCAAATAATGTGTGTATGTCGAAGGAGCGGGCGCTCAATGAGCGCCCCTACACGGGGGTCATACGTCATAAGTCTTGTCGATGGCCTTGAGCTCCTTGAAGGTGTCAATCTCCACGATGTCCTCCTCGAAGCACTCCCGGACCTCTACGGCGTAGTGCTCCTTGCGGTAGACCAGGGGGACCTGCTCCCAGTAGCGTTCGCGCCCGCCAGGGGAGGCGAACACGTCGGGGATGTCCTGGCTCAGCTTGTGGCCGTCGATCTCGTTCCAGTAGGAGATGCCCACCATCTGCCAGATGTCGTCTCCCTCGCCGCCGACCTTTTCCTCCACGATGACGCCGTCCCTGACCCGGAAGCACCAGTCGTCGGTCCTGTCCTTTTTGATGGCCAAAAAGTCGGAGCGGTAGTGGTATTTCCGAATGATCTTCGGGTTGTCGATCAGCAGGTCCGCCTCAAAGACATAGGCGTTGGAGAGCAGATACCGGGCCACCAGGGAGGAGCTGATGTTGTTGGCCTCGTTGTAGATGGGATTCTCCAGGAACTTGATCATGGGGTACTTGTAGAGGAGCTGGTCGAAGAGCTCCGCCAGATAGCCCCGGACCACATAGATCTCGTTGATCCCCGCGGCCAGGCAGGCGTCGATGAGCCGGTCGATGATGCGCACGCCGTGGACCCGGACCAGGGGCTTGGGGGTGTTGAGGGTGATGGGCACCAGCCGGGTGCCGAAGCCCGCCGCGATGAAGACGACCCGCTTGGCCCGGTAGGGCTCCAGGGCCGTGAGGCCGCCGTTGGTGATGGACCCGCCGGAGACGAGACCGGCCTCCGCCAGCTCCTTGACGCTGCGGTTGATGGTCCCCAGGGAATAGCCGGTGGCCTTTTCCAGCTCCCGCTGCTTCATGGGGGCCTTGGCCTCCGCCAGCTCCGCTAAGATGTCGAATTGCTTTCTTGTGAGTTCCATAGACGGTTTCCTTTCCGCGGACGAAGCCGCTATTTGTTCATAATTATAACATAAATGTTCAAAAGTGCAAGCATTATTTTTCAGAATGGAACAAAAACAGGAAAAAACCGCACAAAAAACCGGCCTGCGCTTTCAAAACGCAGGCCGGATGGAAACAATTTGTTACAGATGGTCCTTTCGCAGGCGGAGCATGGCGTACTTGACCAGCACGATCAGCCCGCAGAGCAGGATGCAGATATAGAAGGAGGTGGCCCGGGCCAGCAGCTCTAAGTTGGCGGACTGCTGCTCCGACATCAGGGAGGAGAAGCCGTCCAGCATCAGCAGGTCCGTCACGCCCATGGAGCCGGGGATGGGGATGCAGTAGGCGCCGATGACCACGTTGGACTGCATCGCAAAGAGCTTCGGCGCCAGCTTCAGGGAGCCGCCGCCCGCCAGGAAGCAGAAGACCGTCACCATAATCTGGCTGGAGCGGTGGGCGAGGTTCAGCAGCAGGGTCTTCAGCAGCAGCCTCCGCCGCCCCTTGAGCATCCCGGTGGCCGCGGCGTACTGGTCCATGGTGGCGTCCAGCTTTTCCTTCCGCCGCTCGAAATTGTGGAGGATGCGGAGCTTTGCCAGCACCCGCAGGCCCCAGTGGAGGATCTTCCGCAGCATGTCCTTGTTCCACAGCAGCAGGGCGTAGAGGAAGGCCAGGGAGAGCTGGATCACCGCGCCGACGGCGATGAAGATGCGGCCCAGGGTGCCGAAGGCCAGGAAGGAGCTGGGCACGAAAATCAAACAGACGACGCCGATGATGATGATGGACAAGGTGTAGAGCAGCAGGTAGGTCAGCATCACCACGGTGGAGATGACCCCCGGCACGCCGTCCTTCATCATGAAATAGGCCTCCATGGGCTGGCCGCCGGTGGCGGAGGGGGTGATGGCGGAGAAGTACAGGTCCGCGGCAGCGTAGGAGACGCACTTCGGCAGGCTTCTGGGATAGCCGAAGCCCCGGAGCAGACAGCGTATCATCAGCGCGTCAAAGCCGATGTAGGCCAGCATGGACAGAAAGGCTGCCGCCAGCCACCAGGGGTTGTTGCGTTCCAGATATTCCAGAAAGTGCTTGGGGGAGAAGCCCTTGGCCTGGGACGTGACCGTCCAGACGGAGAGGGCGGCGATCAGCAGGAACAGAAAGCTCCAGAGAAAGCGCTTGCCCCCGCTGACAGGCTTGCCGCCGGCTGCGGGCGTTTCAGTCTTCGTTTTCATGGGTAACTCCTTGCGATAATCAGGGGTTAGGGGTCAGCATAGGTGGGGCAGCGGCGCACATCGTGCGCCACGGAAACGCCGTCACCGCCGCCGTTCAAAGATCCGCTCCGCGTGGAGCAGGCGGCCCAGCAGCAGGCCCAGCTCCGCCGCGGCGACGCCGCCCAGGATGTCGGGCCAGACGTGCTGCTTCACCAGCACCACCGAGGCGAAGACCAGCAGGGTGAAGACTCCCTGGACCCAGCCGTACCAGCGGGGCATCCGCCGGAGGCCCAAGGAGCCCCGGAAGCAGATCCAGCTCGCCAGGCAGTGCATGGAGGGAAAGAGGTTCGTGGGGGTATCACAGCGGTAGATGAAGGCGGTCAGCCAGGTGGTGAGGTCCGTGACCCGGATCTCGGGCCGGGCGAAGGTGGTGGGGTAGACCAGCAGGACCGTCATCGCCAGCAGCCGTGCCAGCAGGTCCCCGGAGAAGACGCGGAAGCAGCGCTCCCGGCTGTCCCGGGCGATGATGAGATAGCCGACGACCCACTGGACGTAGGCCAGCACGTAGATGAAGATAAAAGCCGGGATGCGGGGCAGGGCGTCGTCCAGCGCTGTGGAGAGGACGTGCAGCTCGCGGCTCCTCTCCAGCGCTTTGGGGAGGTAATAGGCGACAAAGTTCATCAGCAGCACTGCCAGCACAGGGGGCCACGCATAGGACGGCAGCAGCCGTTCCAACCAGATTCGGAATCGTTTCATGGTAAAAGCCTTGTGTCAATTTCAGAGTATAAGCTTTCTCCGGGGAAAAAGCTGTCGATTTCAGCCCAGAGCCCGGGCTCTGGCGAATTTGCTCAAAGGCTGCGGGGCCAGGCCGAAGCGCTCCGTCAGCCGGGCGAGGAGGGCCAGGGAGGCGTCGGGGGCGCCTTCCTTTAGCTCCAGCTCCGCCTCGCAGAGGGGGAGAGACTCGGTGGGGCCGAAGAGGCGGCCCGCGTCCAGGGCCAGCTCACAGGCGCTCCCGTCGTCCAAGCGCAGCAGCACGGCGCGGCGGTGGAAATCCGCCCCGCAGATGGGGCGCAGCTCCCCCAACTCCGTCAGGAGGGCGGGGGCGCCCAGGGCCGTCAGCCGGGGCAGGGCGGCGGCGAGCTCGTCGCCTTCCACCTCCCATTCGCCCCGGAGATGGGAGTCCTCTGCGCCGAGGGGGGCCTTACAGCAGATCACGGAGCGCTCGTTCTCCATCCGGCGGCGGAGGGTCAGGCGGCGCCGGGTCAGCAGACGCTCCGGCGTGTCAAAATAGGTGGTCCGCATGTGGTAGTGCCGCAGGGGCTCCGCCGTCAGACGGCGAAGCTCCTCCCAGGCCAGAAGCTCCTCCAGCAGGGCAGGCTCCGGCACCGCCAGCTTCCACTCCAGCTCGGTCCCCATGGGCTCAGTTCCCCACGGTGGGCAGCAGGCGGCGGGCCAGGTTCTCGTACTTCCGCAGCAGCACCAGCCGAATGGGCTCCAGCACCACCCAGACGAAGAGCAGCCCGGCCAGCTCCCAGTGCAGGAGCATACAGACCAGCAGCACCGCGGTCCGGAGGTTGAAGGTCAGCAGGTTCGTCAGCTTCACCAGCTTCCGGCTCTCGGCGTAGAAGGCGTCGCAGAGCTCGTCGCTCTTGCCGTGGAGCTCCACAGCGTCCAGCAGCTTCTGGGTCTGAGGGGCGCGGCGCTCCTGGGCCCTGGTGTAGACGTAGTAGCACAGGCAGGAGAAGCGGGCAAAGCTGAACCTGGGGGCCTGCTTCAGCTCCGCCAGGATGTGCTTGGAGCGGGAGAGCTCGTTGCCCTTGGAGTTGTCGATCATGTACATGTGCAGGTTCTTGAAGTAGTCGGGGAGCTGGCACTGGGCTACGTAGAGCAGATAGGTGACAAGCCCCAGGACGATCAGCAGCCCATGCCAGAGGGAGGCGTTGGTGAGAGGGCTGCGGTCCCAAAGCCGGATGACGCAGGCGATGTAGAGGGAGATATAGACCGTGGCGTCGCTCATGCCGTCCAGCATCCGGCCCAGGCGGCTGAAATGTCTCGTCAGCCGGGCCACCTGCCCGTCGCTGGCGTCGAAGACCGCCGAGAGGAAGACCAGCAGGGCCCCCACCAGGTCCAGGCCCAGGCCCCGGTCCAGGGCCAGCAGTACGCCGCCCGCCACGCCGGAGGCCATGGAGAACATGGTGACGACGTTGGGGATGATGTGGAGCTTGATAAAGAGCTTGGAGAAGGCCATCGCGATGTAGTCCACAAAGTGGGTGTCCACCGGGTCGTTGATGTTCTCGCACTTCCGGGCGGCAATCACGTCCTCCCTGGCAGAGCGCAGATTGTCCTTGAGATTGCCGAGATTCCCCTTGAGGCTGTCCAAATTGCCCTTGAGATTCTCCTTGAGGTTGTCCTTTAAGCTGGTATTCATACCGTTTCGCTCCCAAATTCGTTCAAATCTAAGATATTATAGCACAAACCGGTCGCCTTTTCAATAGGAATTATAAGAAGGAAGGGGAATCCGGTCTGTCGGCTCCCCTTCTTTCTTTGCCTTCTGCTTTTCGATTACTTTTGGACTGCCAGCTTGACCACCTCATAGGCGCCGTTGTAGAGTCCGGCGGCCTTGTTTTCGAGGATGCAGGCGTTCATGTCCAGCAGGATCTCCGGCTCGTCCTGGAGCAGGCGGAGCATGTCGGTGGTCTCCCGGCCCGGGGCCACCTCGTAGGTGCCGTCACCCAGCTCCGCGGCGTGGATGGCGCCCCAGATCTCGTGGCCGCCCACGTGCTGGATGAAGAGCTTCGGGATGGGGTAGAAGGCCAGCTCCGAGGGCTTTGTCACCAGCACGTCGCTGGCCCGCATCAGCAGGTTTGTGATGTAGACCGCGGCGAAGATGTCCTCGTGGCAGAAGCCCACAATGCCCTCGGCATCCCCGGTGCGGGCGGCCTCGGCATAGGCCCGGGCCTTGTCGTATTCGTTCAGGAAGACCTTGGCCTGGGCCAGCTCCGGCACGGCGGACTTCAGGCTGTCCCAGACGTTCTTGTGGTCGCCCACGTTGACGAAGAGCACGGCCTTTTTCGCCCGGATGTCCGGCAGCAAGGCCTTGATGATGTCGGCGAAGAGGGCCTGCTGGGCCCCCGCGCCGCCCACGGTCAGCAGGTAGCGCTTGGCCTTGCCGCTTTGGACCCGGTCCACCCGGAGGGCGGTGTCGGCCTCTAACTCCTGCACCAGCTCGTGGTCCACGTAGTGGCCGGTGTAGACGATGCTGCCCTCCGGCATGGGCTTCAGGCTCCGCTTCTTGTCCATGCCCCGCAGGGCCTTGTAGCCCAGCCAGGCGGAGCGGGTCTGGATGGTGTGGGTCGCGCCTTCGGCCAGGTGCAGGGCCATGGGCCAGTTGTCGGGGATGGCGTTGACGACCCGGGTGAAGCCTGCGTGGATGGCCGCCTGGGCGGGCCAGACGTGGGTCGCCACGTAGGGTTTGTCCTTGGGCAGGTTTTTGAGCAGCTTCGCCATCAGCTCGGCGCTGGCCTGGTCGGAGCAGTTGTAGCTGAGCTTGCGGAAGCCCTCGGAGTTCAGGGGCTCCCAATAGAGCTTGTTGAAGAGCTTGCTCTTCTGGCTGAGGCGGGAGCCCATGGAGTAGAGCTCGTTCTGGCCCGAGATGATCTTGGTGCAGGTGGACTCGGTGAAGGAGTTCAGGTCCACCCACACGGGCTCATAGCCCAGGGCTCTGGCGCAGGAGGCCATCGCCATGGAGATGCGGTAGTGGCCGAAGCCCATGCGGATGTTGCCGATGAACACGGTCTTGTCCGAGAAGGCCGCGCCCTCGCCGAAGACCAGGTTCTTCGTCCCCAGCTCCGCCAGCACGGGGTTGTCCGCCAGGGCGAAGCGGTAGTCCTTTCCGCTGTCGTCGCCGTACTTCTTCAAAAATTTCTGCTGGGTCTTTTCCGCCTTTTTCACGTCCTTTTCGGACATGGTGTTGTTGAAAATCGTTTTGGATTTCTCTAACATAGCGCTGCCTCCGTGATTTTTATTGACATTTTCCACAAACTCTTATATAGTATAGTTGCTGATTTAGGCTACCATTCCATGAGCCTTTTGTCAAGTGTCTATTTCACAAGGAGACAGGAAATCATGAAAAGACTGAGCAAAAAGCAAATGATCATCTTTGCCATCGGCCAGCTGGGCTGGTCCATCCTCAGCGGCATCATCGGGGCCTGGTTCGTCACCTTCTATCTGCCCACCCAGGGCGACATCGACGCCGGCGCCACCCAGTACATCAAGCCGGGCCTCATCGTCCTCGGCTTCCTGACCATCTTAGGCCTCATCACGGCCCTGAGCCGGGTCTTCGACGCTATCACCGACCCGCTGATCGCCAACCTCTCCGACCGGAGCACCAACAAGCGGGGCCGCCGCATCCCCTTCATGCAGTACGCGGCCATCCCCCTGTCCATCGTGACGGTCCTTCTGTTCTGCGCCCCCGTGGAGGCCATCAGCGGCGTTAACGTGGCCTGGATCTCCGTGTTCGTGGTGCTCTTCTACCTGTTCATGACCATGTACTGCACCCCCTACACCGCCCTGATCTCCGAGTTCGGCAAGACTCAGGACGACCGGATGTTCATCTCCACCGCCATCTCCCTGACCTTCTTCGCCGGCACGATGCTGGCCTACACCCCCTTCGTCTTTGCGGGGATGCTGCGGCAGTCCGTGGGCTTCAACTGGAGCTACCGCATCTGCTTCATCGTCCTGGCGGTCGTCGCCTGCATCTGTATGCTGCTGCCCACCTTCCTGCTGAAGGAGAAGGAGTTCGTGGACACCAAGCCCTCCAACTCCTCCGTCTTCAAGTCCCTGGCCGCCACCTTCAAGAACCGGGAGTTCCGGGTCTTCGCCGCCTCCGACATCATGTACTGGGTGGGCCTGACCCTCTTCCAGACCGGTCTGCCCTTCTTCGTCAAGGTCTCCATGGAGCTGGACGAGAGCATGACCATGGTCTTCATGGGCGGCATGACGGTGCTCTCCGCCTGCTTCTATCCCTTCGTCAACGGCTTTGTCCGGAAGCACGGCAAGAAGAAGATGGTCATCTGCGGCTTCCTGGGTCTGGCCCTGGCCTACCTGATCACCGCCCTGATCGGCGCCGTGAAGCTCCCCAATAACATGATTTGGGGCTTCGCCATCTGCGTCATCGCGGCCTTCCCCATGGCCCTGCTGGGCATCATTCCCCAGGCCATCGTAGCCGACGTGGCCGAGGCTGACGGCATCGAGACCGGCGAGAACCGCGAGGGCATGTTCTTCGCGGCCCGCACCTTCGCTATGAAGTGGGGCCAGGCCCTGGCGATGCTGGTCTTCACCTCCCTGGCCATCATCGGCACCACCCAGAACGCCAACTCCAACGAGATCACCGCCTCGGCCCTGGGCCTGCGCATCGTCGCCATCGTGGCGGTCTGCTTCTGCACCGTTGGCGCCGTGATCCTGGGCCTCTACAACGAGAAGAAGATCATGAAGACCATCGAGAGCAAAAAGGAGAAGAAGTAATATGGAGCTGCTGCGCAACACCGTCCGGACCTCCGGCCAGGTAGCGGCGGAAGAGCGCTGGGAGGCGGGCCGCTACACCCTGCGCCTTCAGAACACGGGCACGGAGCCCGTGGAGTTAGAGGAGCTCAGCGCCTGCTTCTCCGAGAACTTCGAGTCCGGGGACGCCTTTTTCCTCAACGGCTACCAGAGCTGGACCTACAGCCCCGAGCGCACCGAGAAGCAGTTCGACAAGGCTATGCGCCGGGTACCCAAGGCTATGGACAAGCGCTTCGGCCTGTCCCAGTACGGCGACGGCGCCTTCTGCGAGCCCGTCCCGACAGGAGAGCTGCGCCGGGGCTGCAAGCGGGGCTACAGCTACGCCTACGTCCGCCGAGGCCAGAGCTTCCGCCTCTATGCCTCCCTGGCGGAGGATACCGGCTTCACCCGCATCGTCCTCCGCTCCCAGGAGGGGACGCTGCAGTTTGAGAAGGACTGCAAGGGCCGCGTCCTCCAGCCCGGCGAGACTTACTTAGGCCTGGAGCTGCTGAGCGCTGAGGGGGAGGAGAACGCCGTCTTCGACGCCTGGTTCGCCGCTATGGGCGTCAAGGCCCTGCCCGCAGTGCCGAAGGTTGGCTATACCTCCTGGTACAACTGCTATCAGAACATCTCCGAGGCCCAGATCCTCCGGGACCTGGAGGGGCTCAAGACCCTCCCGGTCAAGCCCGACATCTTCCAGATCGACGACGGCTTCGAGCCCTTCGTGGGCGACTGGCTGACGGTGGACCCCGAAAAGTTCCCCAACGGCCTGGAGCCCATCGTCGGCAGGATTTTGGAGGAGGGCTATCAGGCGGGCATCTGGCTGGCTCCCTACGTGGCCGAGAAGAACTCCGCCCTCTACCGCGACCATCCCGACTGGTTCCAGTACCGGGGGAGCGAGCGGGTCTACACCGGGGCCAACTGGTCCGGCGGCTACGCCCTGGACCCCTACAACCCCGAGGTCCGGGACTATATCCGCCAGTCCGTGGAGCGCTGCAAAGCCATGGGCGTGACCCTCTTCAAGCTGGACTTCCTCTACGCCGCCTGCATGACCTCCCGGCCCGACAAGACCCGGGGCGAGATCATGTCCGAAACCATGGACTTTCTGCGGGAAGTCTGCGGCGACTGTCAGATCTTAGGCTGCGGCGTGCCCCTGGCCTCCGCCTTCGGTCGGGTGGAGTACTGCCGCATCGGCCCCGACATGTCCCTGAGCTTCGACGACAAGCTCTTTATGCGCTGGCTCCACAACGAGAGGCCCTCCACCCTCCACACCCAGCGCAACACCCTCTACCGCCGCCAGCTGGACGGCCGGGCTTTCCGCAACGACCCCGACGTCTTCCTGCTGCGGGAGGAGAATACCACCCTCAGCGAGGAGCAGAAGCACACTCTGGCCGTGGTCAACGCCCTCTTCGGCTCGGTCCTCTTTGGCTCCGACGATTTCGGCAAGTATGACGAGAAGAAGCGCAAACTCTTCGCCGCCCTCTGCGCCCTGCAAAAGGCGAAGGTCCTGGCGGTGGAGCACGGCCCCCTGAACGACAAGCTCCGCACCGTCACCGTCCGCTACGAGCAGAACGGGCAGGAGAAGCGAATCGAGCTGAAAATCTGACGCCGCACGGCGATTGAAAGGACAAGCCATGGAACAGAACCAAAAACTCTCCGGAAAGTCGAAGCTTTCCTACGCCCTGGGCGCCGTGGGCAAGGACATGGTCTACATGCTCTCCGCCAGCTACGTCCTCTACTACTTCCAGGACCTGCTGGGGGTGGACGCCATCGCTATGGGCGTCATCCTGCTGGCGGCCCGCATCTTTGACGCCTTCAACGACCCGATCATGGGCACCATCGTCGCCAAGACCCGGACCCGCTGGGGCAAATTCCGCCCCTGGCTGATGATCGGCACCCTGACCAACGCTGTGGTCCTCTATCTGATGTTCGCGGCCCCTCCCTCTCTGGACGCCAAGGGCCTGGTGGCCTACGCTGCCATCTTCTACATCCTCTGGGGCGTCACCTACACCATGATGGACATCCCCTACTGGTCCATGATCCCCGCCTTCACCCAGGGCGGCCGGGAGCGGGAGAATCTCACCACCCTGGCCCGCACCGCCGCGGGCGTGGGCGCGGCCATCATCACCGTCGCCACCATGATGGCGGTGCCCTGGCTGGGCGGCCTCTTCGCCTCCGCAGACGCCGGAGAGAAGCTGATCGAGGTGGAGGGCTTCAAGTGGTTCTCCCTGATCGTCGCCGTGCTCTTCGTGGTCTTCATCACCCTGACCTGCGTCAACATCAAGGAGAAGTCCACCGCCGAGATGAAGACCGCCTCCGTCAAGGAGATGTTCCGGGCCCTGATCCAGAACGACCAGGCCATGACCGTCACCGTCGCCATCGTCCTCATCAACTGCGCGGTCTACATCACCTCCAACCTGGTCATCTACTTCTTCAAGTATGACTTCGGCACCACCGGCTGGAACGGGGCCTACGTCCTGTTCAACACCTTCGGCGGGGCGGTGCAGGTCCTGTCCATGATGCTCTTCTACCCCCTGCTGCGGAAGAAGTTTACCAGCCTCCAGATCTTCTACATCTGCCTGGGTATGGCCGCGGTGGGCTACCTGGTGCTGCTGGGCCTGGCCTTCACCAACATGAGCAGCGTCTTCCTGCTCTTCATCCCCGGCTTCTGCATCTTTGCCGCCAACGGAATGCTGACGGTCATTACCACGGTCTTCCTGGCGAATACCGTGGACTACGGCGAGCTGAAAAACGGTCGCCGGGACGAGAGCGTCATCTTCTCCATGCAGACCTTCGTGGTAAAGCTGGCCTCCGGCATCGCCATTATGGCCGCCTCCATCTGCCTGAAGATCAACAAGCTCTCCGACGAGGCCATCACCGAGGAGGCCAAGAAGATCGACTGGTCCCTGAACGTCTCCGCCGCCGCCAAGACCGGCCTGCGCATGACTATGACCGTCATCCCCATCATCGGCCTCATCATTGCCTTCTTCTGGTTCCGCAAGAAATTCATCCTGACCGACCAGAAGGTGGAGGAGATCGCCCAGGAGGTCAAGGCCCTCCACGAGGCCCCCTGACAGACGGAGCGCCTTGGAGCGGCGGGGATCCATGGATTCGCGGACAGGATAGACCCATGATACAAAACAGGAGGAACTTTCATGATTGATAGTTCAATCTTTCACCACCAGACCGAGGAGCGGCTGCTGCGCTACGCCGCCATCACCACCCAGTCCCGCAATCAGACGGAGGACTGCTGGCCCACCACCGACTGCCAGCGAGACCTGGCGAAGCTGCTCTACGACGAGCTCCACGCTCTGGGCGTCCGGGCTGCCTACGATGAAGCCCGCTGTCTGGTCTATGGCTGGCTCCCCGCCGTGGGAGTGGAGGAGGACCGGCCCATTGCGCTGATCGCCCATTTGGACACCGCCCCCGACGTGAAGGGCTCCGAGGTCCGGCCCTGGGTGCTCCGGGCCTACCCCGGCGGCGACATCCTGCTGAACGAAGCGGAACAAATCGTCATGCGGGCGAAGGACTACCCGAATTTAGAGCAGTACATCGGGCAGGACCTGGTGCTCACCGACGGCACCACCCTCCTGGGCGGCGACGACAAGGCCGCCATTGCCGCCCTGATGACCCTGGCGCAGTACTATCTGGACCACCCCGAAGCGCCGCACCGCAGCATCTGCCTGGCCTTCACCCCCGACGAGGAGGTGGGCGGCCTGGCCCGGGACCTGGACCTGGAGCAGCTTGGTGCCAAATACGCCTACACCATCGACGGGGACCATCTGGGCTGGTATCAGGACCAGACCTTCAACGCCGCCGCGGCGGTCGTCACCATCACGGGCCGCAGCGTCCACCCCGCCACCGCCAAGGGCATTATGGTCAACGCTGCCGACCTGGCCGGAGAGTTTCTCGCCCTCCTGCCTCGGCTGGAAAAGCCCCAGTACACCGACGGGACCGAGGGCTTCTACTATGTGACCTCCGTGCAGGCCGTCTGCGAGCGGGCGGAGATCCGTCTCATCGTCCGGGATTTCGACGCCATGCGCTTTGAGATCCGCCAGGAAATGCTTCAGGTCTACGCCCGGATGCTCAACGAGCGCTGCGGCGAGGAGCGGGTCACGGTGGAGCTCACCCAGCAGTACCGCAACATGGGCGAGGTCCTGAAGGACTGCCCCTTCCTGGTGGAGGACCTGCAAAGGGCCATCCGGGCCGCGGGCCTGGAGCCCAAAAGCGAGCCCTTCCGGGGCGGCACCGACGGCTCAGCCCTGAGCTTCCGGGGGCTGCCCTGCCCAAACCTCTCCGCAGGATACGAAAACGCCCATGGTCGCTTTGAGTTCGTTCCTGTCCCCTCTATGGCAAAGAATGTTGAGATCCTGCTCCATCTGACAGAAAGCTGAGGCCCCCTATGGCAAAGAAAGCAAAGCAGAGCGAGAATATTCGCTACGCCGTCAACAAAAAACATCAGAAACTGGCCCGGGAGCGGGCTGCCCAGGAGCAGGCCAAGCAGGAAAAGCGGGCTGAGACCAACCGCAAAAACCGGCAGGCAGGCCAGCTTTTCCTCTGGTCCGTTCTGTCCCTGGTAGGCGTCTTCTGCCTTTACACGCTGATCCGCGGTCTCTTTTTCCAGGCGGCTTCCGTTTCGGAGCTGCGCTCCAGCCTGCTTTTTGTCAGCGTCGTGGCGATCCCCTATCTGCTGGCGGCGGCAGCCGTCATCCTGCGGGCGCTGACGAAAAAGAAGCGGGAGGCCGCCGGCAGTCAGGCGCGGCGCGCTCACAACCTGATTTTTCTGGCAGCTCTTCTGGCGGCCTTTCTCCTCTTCGGCGGTCAGTTCCTCCGGGGCAAGCGGGACGCCTCCAATCTCGCGGCCTATTCCCGGACCGCCGCCGCCCTGGAGCAGTCAGGCCTGAGCTTTTCCCGCCCGGAGCAGCCGGAGGCTTTTCGCTCCCTGCTGGAGCTGGACCTGGAGACAGACCTGCTCTGCGGAAAAACCGTGGTGCGCTTGAATTCTCACGCGGGCTCCACAGGCTGGACAGCGCAGCGCTTCCTCGGACAGGTCGCCCTGGATTACGCCGACTATCCCAGTGAGAGCGCTGGGGAGGCCCCCGCCGTCACGGTATGGGGCCCTGTAGAGCAGAACGGCTCTGCCCGGGCAGCCCTCGCCGCCCGAATCGGGAACGAGGTCCGCATCCTGGAGCTCTTCGGCCCACCGGAAGAAGTGGAGACCCTGGTCCCGCTGCTCACCGCCTCCCTGAATCAGCCGTAACTGACGCAGCCGTAGGGACAAGCATTGCTTGTCCGCCATCCGCGCTTCCACGTGCGATGATAACCTGAAAAGGAGGTCCCTCTATGGAACCCACCGCCCTGCTGAATGCCCTCCACGTCGCCGAGGGCCTCAAAAACACCACCCGCCACTGCTACACCTCCGGCGGACGCCACGAATCCGTGGCGGAACACAGCTGGCGGCTGGCCCTGATGGCCTACTGGCTGCGGGACGAATTTCCGACGCTGGATATGGAGCGGGTGGTGCGGATGTGCCTGATCCATGACCTGGGTGAGGCCTTCACCGGCGACATCCCCTCCTTCCAAAAGACCCAGGCCGACGAGGCCCGGGAGGAAAGCCTTCTGTCCGGGTGGGTGGACAGCCTGCCGGAGCCCTTCCGGACCGAGATGGCCGCCCTCTACCGGGAAATGAGCGCCCGGGAGACCCCGGAGGCAAAGCTCTTCAAAGCCCTGGACAATCTGGAGGCCGTCATCCAGCACAACGAATCCGACCTGTCCACCTGGTCAGAGAACGAGTTCGCCCTGAACCTGCGCTACGGCTATGACAAGTGCGCCTGGTCCCCGGAGCTGCTGGCTCTGCGGGACGCGGTGCGGACCGAGACCGAGGCGCGGATCGACGCCTTCCGAAAGGAGCAATCGACATGCTGATCGTCATCGCCGGGGAACGCTGTACCGGCAAATCCGACCTGGCCCGTGCCATTATGGAGAAGATCCACGCGGAATTCTTTTCAGGCCGCGACTATGTGCGCCTGGCGCCCACGGAGCCCGAGGCCGTAGACCGCTTCCAGCTCCTTCTGGCGGAGAAGCAGCATTCCGAGGACTACGTCATCTTCCTGCTGACGGAGCCGGACCTCTACGCTCTGGTGCCCCCCGGCAGCTTCGTGGTCATGTGCAAATCCCGGCTGGAGACCAGCAAGGCCCGCTTCGCCCGGCAGATGCCCGACGGTGAGCTCTCTCCTGCCATTGCCGCCATGCTGGAGCGGCAGCGGGGCTGCTTCGACCACATCCCCCACAGTCTGATCCTGGACACCGACGGCGCGGACCTCTCTCTGCTGGCCGTGGAGGTCCTGGAGCAGGCGGAGCAGATGGGATAACCCCTCTGCTCCCCGTTTCACGGTACCCTACCCTCGCTGTCCCCCGTTTCACGGCCCCCCGCTTTCTCCGCTCCCCACTTCACGGCACCTTGCCCGCTCTGCTTCCCCGCTTCACGGCACCCCGCCCTCTCTGCTTCCCCGCTTCACGGCGCTCTGCCCTTTCTGCTCCTCGCTTCACGGCGCCTTGCCCGCTCTGCTCCCCCACTTCACGACACCTTTCCCCTCTGCTCCCCCGCTTCACGGCGCCCTGCCCTCTCTGCTCGCCACTTCACAATCCCCTGCCCGCTCTGCTCCCCGCTTCACGGCACCTTTCCCCTCTGCTCCCCCGCTTCACGGCGCCCTGCCCTCTCTGCTCGCCACTTCACGGCACCCTGCCCGCTCTGCTCCCCACTTCACGATACCTCGCCCGCTCTGCTCCCCGCTTCACACTCCCCCTCCGGCACTCCCTCCAATGCAAAAATGGTCCAGTAATATTTTTTTGTTGACGAACCGAAGATTCTGTGATAGAATATCAAAGCAATCAAATCATGCTACTGTGGCTCAGTCGGTAGAGCAGCTGATTCGTAATCAGCAGGTCGCCGGTTCAAGTCCGGCCAGTAGCTCCACTGGCACCCGGTTTTCGCAAGAAAGCCGGGTGTTTTGTCTCCAAAAGTGCCTCAAAAACAGCATTTTTCCTCCACTTTTGCAAAAATACGGTTTGGGTCAGCGTCTGGGTCAGGTGGAATGCTATCATGTAAGTAGAGTCGTCAAACACCCAAAAGTATGATATAATCGACAAGAAAGAATCAAACGAAAGGGTGAAAGAAATGACGACCTACGATAAGAGCTTCAAAGAAGAAGCGCTCAAGCTGTCGGACGAGATCGGCGTGACGAAGGCGGCAGCGCAGCTTGGTATTCCTTACTACACGTTGTCAAACTGGAGGTACAAGCAGCACGCCTACGGAGACCTGGCTCACGTCGGCAGCGGCCATAAGCGAGAGCCCGGCGACGAAAAGGATCAGCGCATTCGGCAGCTCGAAAAGGAAAATGCGGAGTTGCAGCGTGCCAATGAGATTCTCCAGGAGGCACTCGGTTTTTTCGCAAAGAACCGAAAGAAGTAAAAGCTCATCGGCGGTATGAATTTGCCGACCGGAACCGTGGGAGATGGCCGGTCAAGACCATCTGCAAGGTTCTCGGTGTCAGCGAATCCGGGTATTACCGTTACCGGAAAAACGCAGGAAAACCGGATCGGGATGAGGTTCTTTCGGCAGCGATGCAACAGATCCTTGACGAGCATCCCTGCAACGACAACTACGGCGCTCCTCGGATGCAGCTTGCGCTGCGGCAGAGAGGAATCGAGGTCGGCATCCGCAGGATCACGCGAATCATGCGGAAACACGGCTGGCTGCATACGCGCAGGCGCCCAAAAGGTCTGACAAAGGCTGATCCGGAAGCAATGGCGTCGGAAAACCTGCTGAAACAGGATTTCAGCGCTGACGAACCGTACAAAAAGCTGCTGACGGACATTACTCAGGTTCAATGCCGGGACGGAAAGCTGTATATCTCTCCAATCCTGGATTGTTACAACGGCGAGATCCTTTCGCTGATTATGCGGAACAACATGAAGAAGGAGCTGTGTATGGACACGGTCAAAGCTCTGAACCGCTATCCGGTCAGAGGCGCGATCCTGCACAGCGACCGCGGCAGTCAGTATACAAGCGGAGGGTTCCGCGAGACATTGGAGAAGATGGGCCTCACGCAGAGCCTCAGCGGCGTCGCGCATTGCTATGACAATGCCAGGATGGAGAGCTTCTTCGCTACGTTGAAGAAGGAACTGCTTTATCGTATCCCGACTTACAGAATGACCATTGAGCAGGTCAAGACGAGCGTGTTCCGGTACGTATTTACCTATTACAACCAGATGAGAGTCTACACCAGCAACCCGGATGGTCTGCCTCCGGCGGTATACCGGAGAATGCAGATGGAGAAGGCGGCATAGCCTGGCGGCCCGCGCCGACTTCTGAAACCGCCCTCCGCTACGCTCCGGGCGGTTTCAGAAGTCGCAGACCCCGGCAGAAAACTTTGGGCGTTTCAAAGACTGCACTTTTCTTGACAATTCCACTATGAGCATATATATTGATTATCTATATTCGTTTTTTATCCTTCCACAAAAAACTCCATTAATTGACTTTTTTCGTGTTTTATGATATTATAATAATATACAACTCAGGGGGGTGACGCATATCCATCGCCGGGGTCTTAACAGCGAGTATAAAAACATTAAATCGATTGAATATAAACAGAAACAAATCGAGGAAAAAATACAAGCGCTGCAGAAGAAGCATCAAGAATTAGAGGAAAAAAAGGAAGATAGAACCAATGCATTGACAATTAAAGGTCTGCAGTATTATACTCCGGATAAACGCCGAGTATTGTTAGATAAAGCAGAAACTCTGTGTTATTCAAAATCTTCAATAGAAAGTATGCGCAAGATACGAGAAGATGAATGGAATATGGACAGTGTCGCTGCCACAACAATTGAAGAGTTAATGACAATTGAAGATTATATCAATGATAACACTCCAATTTGGACAAAACCATTTGCAATAATAGGTGAAGCGTTTTTAGGTGGAGGCAACGAAACCAATGAAGACTGAAATACTCTACCGGAATATTATATCCCAAGTTATAGTCCCAATAAAAACCCTCAGGTATTTTGGCGCAAGAGGCTTTCTATATCGTCATCACGTTTTAACTCATCCAGAGTCGAATTATTCTGTCTGGTTACATAAAGGCATTATTACTTTCTTCTATCCCCAGTTAACAGAATCAGATAAAAAAGAGATAAATCATTACGCGAATAATGTATTCAGTGAAATTAAGCACTATGTTTTGAAGGATTCATCAGATAGTATAATGTTAAGCACACGGGGATAATTATGAAAAAACGGATAGCATCATATTTATCGATAATTTTGTTGCTCATTCTAATAGGAATCCGACTTTTTCTTACAGATGATCAACAGTTATGGATCGATGTAGTAAATTGTTTGGGGTTGTTGTGCGCCTCGATTTTACTTGGGCTCAAAATACAAGAAAGAATAAAAGATAAAGAAAAAAAGAAAGTATTTATAGGACTTTTCGTTTTAGTGCTCACCTCTTTGCTAATTATCATTTGCCTAGTGTTCACAGGTGCAATAACGTTATCAGCAAAAGCCGCCGATGTAATTATGCTAATAACGCTACTACTTTCCCTCCCTACGGATGTGTATCTAAGTTGGGTTAAAGATTAATTGAATTAAAACGGAGGTAATGATTGGAATGGAAAATCATTTTGAACTAATCGATAATTATCTGAAAGTATGCTCAGGAAAGGCAATAGATGTTTTTTACGAGTTATACCAATTTGTTGAACCTTTGGATTTTGCCAAACAAGCAAGTGCTATAAAGTATATCTGCGAAAAAGTCGAAGAAATCGATAGTGACTTCAGTTACACCGCAAAAAGTCATTTTAGCGAACTGCAATACTCCAAAATAGACATCAAGTTTCAAAAAAAGAACCTGCTTCAAAAAATATCTGCGTTAACGATTAGTTCGTCTATAAATGCCGAAGATCCATGTGTATTTTATGAAAAATTGTGGTCTCTCGTCATCAAGCTTACATCAAAAACAACCCGTGAACGAGCGCTTGCTTTGTATATGTTATCGCGTAGTGAGTTGATTCCCTATCGTCCGATAGGCACGGGAATCTCCATGGAAGATGAAGAGTATAGAAGAATCCTTCGCAATTTGGACCCCTCGTTGATTGATAACGTAGAATATATCGTTAAGTTACATTATGATCAAAAGACACAGTTTAGCTCTTTACTCTTGGATTGGTTACTGAGTATAAACGGCAGGGAATCTCAAGTTGTCTTCTTATCGATTATCTTAAATAACATAAAACGCACAACTAAGAGAAATATTCAAGAAGCTATTGAAAACGCCGATTAACATCAAGCTGAATAAGCAGATTTGGAAAAATACATTTCTATGGCAGTTCCCTGAAAAGGAACCAAAAACGAATTGGTGTAGTTTGACCCAGACCGTGACCCAAACGCGGAAACGAGCCGATGGAATCAGCGGAGCGGAGACCAACTTCGGCCCGCTAAACTGGCCAAAACACCCGGCAGAAAGGGCCGGAAAGGCCTATAGAGCAGGGTGCGGAAGCTCGGATGAACGTTCGTAATCAGCAGGTCGCCGGTTCAAGTCCGGCCAGTAGCTCCACTGGCACCCGGTTTTCTTGCGAAAACCGGGTGTTTGTCTCCAAAAACGCCTCGAAAATGGAGTTTTTCCTCCACTTTGGCCTCAAATCGGTTTGGGTCAGCGTCTGGGGCAAGCGCCTGACCCACACAAGACCCAAACGCGGAAATGACCGGAAAGCACCGCAGACCATGTTAGGTCCGCAGTGCTTTCCGGTCGTTCTGTCATTGCGAGGCTCCGCAGGAGCCGCGGCGATCCGTTCCCCAAAGCCTTCCCCTTGAGGGGAAGGTGGCATCGGGCGTCTCACGGAAGCCCGATGACGGATGAGGTGGCGTCAGTTTTTTGTTTCTGGATTATTGACTATTGACTATATAATGGCCTTATGTTATTCTGCCTACGGATGGACCAGCGTCTTGGCTGCTTTTTGCAGATGCCTCAAATGGGGTAGCGCTTCCATCCACTTTTTACATTTCTTCACCCAGTTAGGGGCTTGTTTTGTTCGGATACCCCAGTCCCGATTAGGTTTCCCATGATCGCCGCTGCCTGGTGCTGGGCGGCGGTGGTGGTGTGGGTGTAGGTCGCCAGGGTGAAGCCCGCGTTGCTGTGGCCCAGCATGGCGGAGACCGTTTTCACGTCCACGCCGTTTTGTAAGGCCAGCGTTGCGAAGGTGATTCCCCCGGTGAAGCGGGGGAAATGTCGCGAAGCGACAAAAGGGGGCCGTCGCCGGCGAGGCGATGCCGCAGATCGTGGAAGCGGATATGCTCCAGCCCCGCTTCTTTCAGGATCTTCTTGTGGAGGTTCACCACAGAATCCGGGTGGTACATCTCTCCAGCCACCGGAGAGGGGAAGATATACGGACTGCTCGGATGACTTTCTTTGTTTGCTTTTTTCTGCTGCTTCAACATGGTCAGCGTCTCCTCCGACAGGGCGATCTTCCGTACCGAGTTGGCTGTCTTGGGCGGGACCACCGTCAGCTTTCCGTCCGTCACGTAGGCCTGTTTGTTGACAGAGATCGTTCGCTCCTTCCAGTCCACATCTGTCCATTTCAGGGCCACCAGCTCGCTCTTTCTCATGCCGGTGGTCAGCTCCAGGAAGAACATGGGCAGCAAGCTTCTGGCGTCCGCCGCTTTCAGGTAGGCCTGGACCTGCTCCGGCTCCAGGGTCTTCATTTCCTTCCGCACCAGCTTCGGAGGCTTGCAGTCGTCCACCGGATTGTATCGCAGCAGCTTCTCCCGGGCCGCTGCCTGGAGACAGGTATTGAGCATCGTGTGGATGCCCCGTATATAGGAAGCGCTGAATCCGGGCTTTTTCTCCCTCTGCGCTTCCCGCAAACGTCCGTTTGTGCGAAGGATCTTGTAAAACTATTGGATATACCTGCTGAAACGGCATTGATTTCATTTTCGTATTGATGTATAATCAATACGAAATTTGGTTGTTCGGAGGGAGAAAGTGTGGCAGCACATATTTTTGTTTTGAACGAGGACAATTACCAAGTGTGCGTGAGAAAAGGCATTGTAGGACTTCCGGAGGTTTCGCCGGATGCGAAAAATGCAAGCAATACGATAGACGGTCTAATTTCCCGACTATCGCTGATTAAAGAAAATGACTATATCCTGTTTTATATCACGGGAAAGAAGGAACTGCGTGGTTTATGGAAAGCTTGTGGTGACGCCTTTTATGATGAAACGCCGGTGTGGACAGACAAGATCTATCCCTTTCGATATCGGCTGTCCAATACTGAATATAGTTTTGAGAAGCCGCTCCATCTGCATGATATATTTGACTTGCAAAGTGCGGGAAAGATCTGGACTTTTGCATTAAACCGCGCTTCAGGCTCCAATGCAGTTTTTTCAATTACTGATACTGAATTTTCCGTCCTCTTGAATGAATACTTTAAGATCAATCCGTTTTCTATAAAACGGAATATTATTATGGAGCCATATCCGGTTCGCCAACCAAATCTGTTTGAGCACCTCCATTTTACACCTGCGCAAGAACCTAAGTACGAATACACGCTTATGTCACTTCTACTGAGAGATTTTGCCCAAAGACGCCATGTAGAAACATTTGGGCAGTATACAGATTTTTTACCATATGTTCCCACAAATTTACAAACCGAGATGGATATTCTTCTTCTTTTCGGCAGTCCAAGCAATCCCAAAGAAATTGTGTCCTATGATGTTTTGGAACTGAAACGAGACCTCTTTGACGAGAAAGCGTTAAAACAACTCATCGGGTACGAATCGTGGTTTATCCAGAAAAAAGTCCATGGCGATTTGAATATGGTTCGTACTACGGCAATAGCCGCTCGGTTTGAACCATCTGTTGTTGCCTATGTGCAAAAAAGGAAGCAAATTGAAGACAAAGAAATAAAGCTGCTGCGCTATGAATATCGGGACAATGCTATCCAACTCCTTCCAGTGTGTTAATCCAACACGCAACAGGAAAGCGGGCCAGAATACAAAAACCTTCCCGCGCTGAATCGGGTCAGGAAAAAGCTTGTGAATGACATGTCGAAATGAGGGGACACTAAATTGTGAGAGACGTAAACGAAAAAGACTGGAAGCTGTTTCGCAGCAAGCTCCCCGGCTGGCAGGAAGCGTATATGGAAAAGCTGGTCGAGGATTATAAGGCCCTGCTGAGCGGCACTGAGAATGCCTCTGAGAAATATTGGGCCTTGGCGGAAAGAATCAGACAGGACAAGCGCAGTCCCGGCGTGGTGCTCTATGATGTAAGGCGATCAAGAATGGAGATACATCTCCTCCAGCTGCTTCGCTGCAAGGTGATCCAGTTACAGGATCTGGAGGACTTCAGCGAGGAGCTGCGTGAAAGGCTTGCTTGGATTATGGGTAATGTATAAATCATTTTTTGAATATCTATCTGCAAAAGCAGGCAGAACAGGAAAAAAGCGCTTTGCGAAAACAGCAAATACAACCACAACTTATAAAACTGACTTACGCGGTAATATTGATATCTATATCTTTTTTTCCCGCATAGCCACTGGCACCCGGTTTTCTTGTGAAAATCGGGTGTTTTGTCTCCAAAAACGCCTCAAAATTGGCATTCTTCCTCCGCTTTTGCCTCAAGGCGGTATGGGTCAGCTTCTGGATCAAGCGCTTGACCCAAACATGACCTAAACGTGGCAGTCAGCGGAAACCACCGGAGAATGTCAAGACCGAAATCCGGCAGGTCCTGACTCCATCATATTATACGCTTCCTCTATTTCTCTGTGATTCATATTGAAAGCTATGCTTAGATTGATTATAATATCGCAGGAAGCCGAAAAGGCATCGAAACCTTTTGACTATCGATATAATGACAGAAACGAGGAGGAAAACCATATGAATAACAAGGTTACTCCCATCGGTGCACATGCGGAGCACGATACTGTCTTACAAGCGCTTCGGAACGTTGTGCACCGCATTAGCCCAAAGATAGCCGCAAACGCTTTTCTGTATAGTCTTTCCACGCGGGCTTTAGAATATCGCTCAGTACTTGGAAGTTACTGGTATGCTGTTGCGATTCCAGATCATACGCCCACTGACAGTTGGCATTGTTACGATTGCGGGTGGTACAGCAAAAACCGAACTCGCTATTCTCCAAACAATCAAGCGGCAATGGAAAGCGTTTTAGAGCAATTGATAACGCCAGAAACTGCTGCTCTAAAGGATGCGCTGCTGCTGGCACTGGAGTCCGTTATTCTGGGAAACTCCGGAAAGCCTGATTACAGTTGTGTACATACATCTCCTCAACAATGTCTGCTTGTATTGCAGCATTTTCTCACATTGCCGCCTGTACAGCACACAGAGCAGGACGAACTGCTTCTGCAAAAGCTCTTGCAGTGTGTGTACGCAATAGAGCCTCATCAGCGGGGACGTGTTCTGCAAAAGACAATAACAAAAGCGAGGATCATTAGGTCCAATGCATACGAAATTGACGACCTTCTGAATGCATTGGGCATTTGCGGTGTACTGTCGTCTAAGCGAGCTCCCTGTTATATAGAGTTTTTCCCTAATGAATATCAACGGAGTCCAGAAACAGACACAGATCTGTTGTACCCACTCAATTGGTGGCGTGCTAGTGACGGCGTCAACCAAGAACGCTACCAAATAGTCTTTGGCAAGCCCTGGCCGGGACCTATCATGATAGAGTGAGTCGGAGACAGTTCTAATCGGGTATTCTCGGATCCGACTATACTCCCCATGATTGCCGCTGCCTGGTGTTGGGTTGACGTGGTGGAGTAGGTGCAGGCAGCCAGGGTGAATCCTGCGTTGCTGTGGCCCAGCATTGCGGAGACGGCTTACACAAATAAATCAGCGTTGCCATCCTGATGCAAACATGATATAATTGCTTTATCAAATCACAGTGTTTGTGAAAAGATGTTTCCGCATCAAACGGAATAGGAAATATGAAAAGAGCGATGAGCGAAGCTTATGGATGCAAAAGATCGGCAAATTGAACGGCTGACAGCGCGGGTCGAAGCGTTGGAGCGGGAGAACAAGATGCTTTGGGATCTGCTGCGGAGGGGGACGGGCGAAGAAGATTGTTGGCCGCCGCTCTCGTTTGCGGAGGATGCGCATCTTGACGACTGCTTGCAGGCGGGCAGGGCTTCCGAGAAATCGGCACCGCCGACCACAGCGCCTCTTGCCGCATCAGAGCCGATGACGATTGCGCCTCCTGTCGCATCAGAGCCGACGATAATTGCAGCTCCCGCTGTACCGGAAGCGAGGAAAGTGCGCAGCGGCCTCAATCAATATGCGCCGCCTGACGAGAAGATCGCGTTGTTTCGGTCGTTGTTTCGAGGGCGGGAGGACGTCTATGCCCGGCGCTGGCAGAGCTTGAAGACTGGGAAAAGCGGATATTCCCCCGCCTGCGCCAACGAGTGGGTGCCCGGCGTCTGCCCGAAGCCGAAGGGCAGCTGCAAGGACTGTGCACACCGGGAGCTGCTGCCGCTGACTGACGCGGTGATCGAAACCCATTTGCGCGGGCGCGACGCATACGGGCGGGACGTGATAGGCATCTATCCGATCCTGCCCGACGACACCTGCTGCTTTCTGGCCCTGGACTTCGACGACGAGGGATGGCGAGAGAACGTGACCGCCGTCCGGGAGGTCTGCCGCCGCTGGGAACTGCCCTGCGCGGTGGAGCGCTCCCGGAGCGGGGAAGGTGCGCATCTCTGGCTGTTTTTTGAGGCTGCCGTTTCCTGCGCCGAGGCCCGGCGGCTGGGGACGGCTCTTTTGACTGCCGCGATGACAATCGGAGGCACCCTGAAACTGACCGCCTATGACCGCATGTTTCCCAATCAGGACACCCTGCCAAAGGGTGGATTTGGGAATTTGATTTCCTTGCCCCTCCAGGGGCAAGCTCGGAAAAACGGCAACAGTATCTTTGTGAACGAGCAATTTGCGCCATATCCGGACCAGTGGGCGTTCCTGGCCTCCACCCGAAAACTGTCTGCGGACGAATTTGAAGCGGCTTGTCAACTCCATGCCCGAGGCAACATTTTTGGCAATCTGCTCCCCAGCGAGGAAACGCCGAAGCCCTGGGAAAAGAAGACGCCTGTCCGATTGACTGCCATGGACTTTCCCGCTGAGCTGGAGATCATCCGGAGCAATCTGCTCCATCTGCCCCAGGCGGGGCTGTCCCCGCGGGCAAAGGACCAACTCGTCCGGCTGGCAGCCTTCCGCAACCCGGACTTTTACCGAGCTCAGGCCCTGCGCCTGCCCATCTACAATAAGCCCCGCATTCTCAACACCGCCGAG
Organism: Oscillospiraceae bacterium; assembly: GCA_017429325.1. Lineage (GTDB taxonomy): Bacteria > Bacillota > Clostridia > Oscillospirales > Oscillospiraceae > JAFRPC01. The sequence continues at coordinate 30,884 of JAFRPC010000035.1, forward strand.
GAGCGGGACGGGTACCTGGCCCTGCCCAGGGGCTGCGAGGAAGGACTGACGGAGCTGCTGGACTGTGCCTACGCCGCATATACCTTTGCCGAGCGTCGGAACGCGGGTCGGGAGATCCGGGTCAGCTTCACCGGCGAGCTTCGCCCGGAACAACTCCCGGCAGCGAAGGCACTGCTGGCCCATGATACCGGCGTTCTGGCCGCGGCGACAGCCTTCGGGAAAACCGTAGTCGCCGCCTGGCTGATCGGCAAACGGAAGGTCAACACGCTCATTTTGGTCCATTCCCAAGCCCTGCTGAATCAGTGGCGTTCCGCCCTGGAGGAATTCCTGCGAATCGACGAGATTCTGGAGCCCCTCCCCGGCAAGCGAGGTCGAAAAAAGAGTCGCCCGCTGATTGGGCAGCTCGGCGGCGGCAAAAACACACTCTCCGGCCTTGTGGATGTAGCAATCATGCAGTCTCTCCTGTCCGGCGACGAGGTGAGTGGGCTGGTCAAAGACTATGGGCAGGTCATCGTGGACGAATGCCACCACGTCTCCGCTGTGACCTTTGAACGGATCATGAAGGAGGTTGCAGCGAAATATGTGCACGGGCTCAGCGCCACGCCCACCCGTGCGGACGGCTGTCAACCGATTGTATTTCTGCAATGCGGGCCGATTCGGTATCAGGTGGACGCAAAGGAGCAGGCAAAGAAACGCGGCTTTGTACAGTTCATTATCCCGCGCTTTACAGCATTTCGTACCGCTGCGGAAGAGAAGGGCGTCGCTTCAATGTATAACGCTCTGGCGGAGGACGAGCAGCGAAATCTAATGATCGTTCGGGATGTAAAGCGGGCTCTTGCTCAGGGCCGCAGCCCGATCCTGCTGACGGAGCGGCGCGAGCATGTGGAACGACTGGCAGCTCTGTTGGCCCCGTGCTGCCCTAATGTGATCACGATGTACGGGACGACTTCCGCAAAACTGCGCCGGGAAACCATGGAACGGTTGGAAGTCGTTCCGCCGACAGAGCCGCTGGCAGTCATTGCCACCGGAAAATATGTGGGGGAGGGCTTCGACTGTCCCCGACTCGATACTCTGTTCCTCGCCCTGCCTGTGGCCTGGAAGGGTACCGTGGCGCAGTATGTCGGTCGGCTTCATCGGAACTATCCCAGCAAAGATGAGGTACAGGTTTACGACTACGTAGATATTCATGTGCCGATGTTGGAAAATATGTACCAGAAGCGATTGAAAGCCTACGCTGCAATAGGTTATCACATAAAGGCTGACGCCGAAACGCCGCTTACAAAGGACTTGATCTATGACGGCAAAAGCTTTTACCCGGTGATCTGTCAGGATCTGCAAAGTGCTGAAAAGGAGATCCTGATTGTCAGTCCGTTTATGTCAAAAGTCCGACTGAAAAAGCTGGTAAAGGTTCTAACAGAGCCGATCCTGCGTGGGGTCGCAGTCAAGGCAATCGTTCGCCCGCCGGAAGATTTGCCGCTCAGGGATCGAAAGGCCGTGCCGGACGATGCGGAATACTTAATGGATTATGGCATTCAGGTGGTGTTTCGTTCCGGGTTTCATCAGAAGTTCACGGTGATCGACGGTCGCATCTCCTGGTACGGCAGTGTCAACATTCTCAGCTTCGGCAAGTCGGAGGAGAGCGTCATGCGACTGGAGAGCTCTGAAATCGCGGGCGAACTGATCGGCACCGTGACAAAAGAAACAGAAACGGAGAAATAAAGGCAGCGCAAGGATAAAAACATTGACAGGGCAAGGAGACAAACATGGACAAACAGACGGTTTTGCGGGAACGCTTTGGGTTTCGTTCCTTCCGGGACGGGCAGGAGGCGCTGATCGACGCGATCCTGGCCGGGCGGGACGCCTTTGGGGTCATGCCGACCGGCGGCGGAAAAAGCTTGTGCTATCAGCTCTCGGCGCTCCTGCTGGAAGGACTGACATTGGTGATCTCCCCGCTGATCTCGCTGATGAAGGACCAGGTGGCGGCGTTGAAGGAGGCGGGGATCCCCGCGGCCTTTCTCAACTCCTCCCTGACGGCTGGACAGCAGCGGGAGGTACTGCGCCGGGCGGAGGCTGGGGCCTACCGCCTGATTTATGTCACCCCGGAGCGGCTCATGACCGAGGGCTTTCTCTCCTTTGCCGCCGGGCAAAAGCTCTCCCTGCTGGCCGTAGACGAGGCCCACTGTGTCAGCCAATGGGGACAGGACTTCCGGCCAAACTATCTGGACATTCCTGCGTTTGTGCGCCGCCTGCAGCGTCGTCCCGTCATCGCAGCCTTTACGGCTACGGCCACTGCGGAGGTGGGGGACGACGTTGTGCGGCTATTGGGGCTGCGGGAGCCCTGCCGGGTCGTTACGGGCTTCGACCGCCCCAATCTGTTCTTTGACGTGCGCCGGGAGCGGGACAAGCTCGCCTGGCTCAAGAACTATCTTCTGGCGCACCGGGACAGGAGCGGGATCGTCTACTGCGCCACCCGGAAGACTGTGGAGCAGGTCTGCGAAAAACTGCGGGCAGCCGGTTTTGCCGCGACCCGCTACCATGCGGGCCTGGATGAGGCCGAACGCCGGGAGAACCAGGAGGACTTCGCCTTTGACCGCGCCGCGGTCATGGTGGCGACCAACGCCTTCGGCCTGGGGATCGACAAATCCAACGTGAGCTTCGTGATCCACTACAACATGCCGAAGAACATCGAGAGCTACTATCAGGAGGCCGGACGCGCCGGACGGGACGGAGCTCCCGCGGACTGTATTCTGCTGTTTTCCGCCGGAGACGTGATCACGGCGAAGTACCTGATCGAGAACGGCAGTGACCGCGACCAGCTCCCGGAGGAGCTGCGGGAGGAACTGCTGCGACGGGATATGCGGCGGCTCCGGCAGATAGAGGACTACTGCAAAAGCTCTGGCTGCTATCGTGCCGCACTGCTGGATTATTTCGGCGAACCGCATCGCCCGACCTGCGCTTGCTGCGGGAATTGCCTGCAAACTGAGGAGACTCCCTCCGGCGAGACGGTGGAGGAGGACATCACCCTCGCCGCGCAGAAGATCCTCTCCTGCGTTCGCCGGGTGGAACGGCAGAATCGGATCGGCCTTGGCGAGACCATGATCGTATTGATTTTGGCGGGCAGCAGAGACAAGACCCTGCTGGCGCGGGAGTATGACCTGCTCTCCACCTATGGCCTGATGAAGGGCACGAACCGAAATCTGCTGCACGAATACATCCGCGCTTTGAGTAAACAAGGGTATCTGACCCGGCCGCCCGGAGAGTATGACGTGCTGCAAACCACGGAGCGGGCGGATGCCGTCCTCTTCCGCGGTGAACAGGTCCTGTGGCGTCACGCGGCTGCGGAGGAACCGCAGTCACAAAAGAAAAAGCCCGCCGCGCCCGGAAGACAGGCGGCAGCGGAGCAGAGCTTATTTGACCAGCTCCGGGCCCTGCGCACAGAACTAGCGATGCAGGCCGGCGTGCCGGCCTACGTGATCTTCCATGACGCGACGCTGCTGAAGCTCGCGGAGGCAAAGCCGGGCACGGAAGAAGAACTGCTCGCCGTTCCCGGCATCGGGGAGCAGAAGGCGGCGAAATACGGAAAGGCCGTGTTGGAGCTCATTGCCGCTTGCACGGCAAAGCAAGCGCAGAATACAAAGGCCCCCGGAAAAAACGAGGCAAAGCCGCTGCTGCGGCTTCGCCCTGACCAGCTGGCCCGGTATGCCTGCGACCCCGAGGGGATCTCCATGTCCACCTTTGCCCGCCGCCTCACCGAATTGAAGGATGCGGATCAGCCCGGCATCCTGACTGGTCGGCAGATCTCCGACCAGCTGCTGGCGGAGGGCTTGCTCACCGAGGAGCTTGCCGATACGGGCCGCCTCCGCCGCCGTCCCACCCCTGCCGGGGAAGCGGCGGGAATCATTATGACCGAACGTACAAAGGAGAACGGAGAAAGCTATGTCATGGTCACGCTGACAGAGCCAGCCCAGCGCCGCCTGATCTCCCAACTGTCGGCCAACAGCGAAGCCGATGCAATTGTACAGCCGGAGAGATTATAAAATCAGCACCTTGGAAATACGGATCGATTCCGGGAACAAGGGCTGATTGGGATGCAGAATATAAATATTTTCCATAATTGAGTCGTATATTATTTTACCAGAATGATTGTCTGTCATTCTGGGTTCCTTCGGCGTTCTGTCTCCTATACATCTTTGCACTACCTTTAGCATTGCTGAATACTGCTGTTCAAACCATTCCGTTTGGCATGATTTGATACAAGTTCATGAAACCTACAGCGGGAACGCGACTGCGTTGCGGTAGAGGCCTTTCAGGATTGCGAGAAACGACGCAAGGCTTGGGCGTTGGTCGTCTCTGTGGCTGCAAAGGACGCAGGAAAAGTGTTCTTCACAGGCAAAGGGAATCCAGGCGAACTGGCCGCTGTGGTCGTTCAGAAAGCCCGGCGCGAGACAGACGCCGCGGCCGGCGGCCACGTTGGTCAGGGTGGTGTCGTGGTCGGCGCTGTTGAAGTAATCGACCCGGCCGCTGCCGATCAGCCGGTGCTGAACCGCCCGCAGCGCCGGAGGGGATCCGCCGCCCACCATCAGGGTCCTGCCGTAGAGATCCGCCTCCGTGATCCGGTTTTTCGCGGCAAGCGGGTCCTCCCGCTGGGCGATCAGGTAGATTCGGCTTTCAAACAGCTCGTGGACCCGGATGCCGGGGATCTGCCTGGTCTGCTCCTTCAACGCAAACAGCAGGTCCGTCTCATTTTTCAGGAAGCCCTCGATCCCGTTTTCATACTCGAACTTCGGGACAATCTGCACCTCGGGGAACTGCCCGGCAAAGAGCCGCATGGCCTCCGGCAGAAAGAAGAGGGCCTGGCGGACCATCATGCTGACGGAAATGCTGTCCCGATATTTCGCGCTGAAATTCTGCCCCTGTTCGACGGCGCGTTTCAGATCCTCCCGCATTCCGGACAGAAAGCTCACAAACTGCGCCCCGGCAGGGGTCAGGGCCGCGCCCTTGCCGCTGCGGGTGAAGATCGGGAAGCCCACCTCGTCCTCCAGCAGCTTGATCTGATAGGTCAGGGTCGGCTGGCTCACAAACTGGTTCTCCGCGGCACGGGTGAAATTCAGCGTTCTCGCCAGCTCGATGCAGTAATCCATTTGTTTCGTCGTCATATTGTCCTCCGGCGATTTAATTCTTAAATCAATTATATACATTTTCGATTGGACTTTGCAAGAAAAACTTGCTATAATCCAATCAGAAAATACAGAAACGGAGGACAACACAATGTCGAAAACCCTGATTGCTTTCTTTTCCAGAGCGGACGAAAACTACTTCGGCGGTGCGATCCGCTTTGTGAAGGTGGGCAACACCGAGATCGTCTGCAATCTCATGAAGGACATGATTGATGCGGATCTGTTCAAAATCGAAATGAAGAACCCCTATTCCCCGGTCTACATGACCTGCATCGACGAGGCCAAGCGGGACCTTCGGGAGAAGGCCAGGCCCGAACTGACCCACTACCCGGACAGCATCGACGGTTACGCTACCGTGATTCTGGCCTACCCCAACTACTGGGGGACCATTCCCATGGCGGTGGCCACCTTCCTGGAGCGCTATGACTTCACGGGCAAGACGATCCTTCCGCTCTGCACAAACGAGGGCAGCGGCATGGGCGGCAGCGAGAAGACCATCCGCCAGTGTGCGCCGGGCGCCGAGGTGAAGAAGGGCCTTCCCATCACCGGCAGCAGCGCCACGGGCTCCGGTGAAAGCGTCCGGCGCTGGCTGACGGCCAACGGCCTGCTGTAAAGGGGATTTCCGATGGAGTACGAAAAGGGCTACGTCTACCGGCTGATGGATCAGGGCGGCCCCACCGACAACCGGGAGCCCTATTTCAAGGAGGCCGTGGAGGAAATGATGCGGGCCAGAACGCTCTGTGCCAAGGCCAACGCGACTTTGCCGGACGATCCGAGCTACGTGCGTTATCTGGAGGAGCTGTTCGGAAGACCGCTGGATGACGTCCGCATCCTCACGCCGTTCCTCTGCGATTTCGGCAACCGGGTGAAGCTTGGCAAGGGCGTGTTTCTCAATCACTCCGCCATCCTTTCCGCCTCCGGCGGGATCGAATTCGAGGACGGCGTCATGTCTGCGCCGGGGCTGCGGATCGCCACGATTAACCACGACATGAACGAGCGCCACACCAAATACACCTACGGAAAAGTGCTTGTGAAGAAGAACGCCTGGCTGGGCATGAACGTCACGATCTGCCCCGGCGTGACCATCGGCGAATATGCCGTGGTTGCTGCCGGCGCCGTGGTGACAAAGGACGTGCCGGACTACGCCGTTGTCGGCGGCGTTCCGGCAAAGGTCATCCGTTTCCAGAACCCGGAGGAGCAAAAAGAATGACGGACGACCGGGAGCTGATCCGGGAAATGTACCGGAGGTACTGGCGCTGCATGATCGAGAAGGACGCGGACGGCCTGCGCAGCCTGATGGCAGAGGACTATTCTCTGCTTCACATGACCGGAGTAAGGCAATCGGCTGACGTGTTTTTGAAGGGGCTAATGGACGGCACCTTCAACTACTACGCGGCGGACCATGACAGCATCGAGGTCGCTCTGAACGGGAACAGCGCGCTTATGATCGGCAGAAGCCGGGTGACAGCCGCCGTCTATGGGGGCAGAAAGCACAGCTGGCGGCTGCAGGGGGATTTTACCCTGCGCAAAGAAAACGGGACCTGGAAATTCACCGGGTCCAGAGCATCTACATATTAAGGAGTAACATGCAGATGAAAAAGACTACAACCGTCCTTGCAATCCTGCTGTGCGCCGTGCTGCTGGTTTCCCTTGCGGCCTGCGACGATGCCGGCAGCGCCGGTAAGACCTCCGGCCCGACCGGGAGCACCGCCGGCAGGGAATCATCGCCGGAGCCAAAGCAGACCGAACCGGAATCGGAACCGGGGGAAGCAGCGGAACCTGCTTCAGCGCCGCCGGAACCGGCCGCTTCCGACAGTACCATTCTGGTCGTCTACTTTTCCAGAACCGGTGAGCAGTACACCGTCGGCGTCATCGACAAAGGGAACACTGCGATTGTGGCGGAAATGATCGCGGAACAGACCGGCGCGGATCTCTTTGAGGTGATCCCTGCGGATGACCATTATCCCATGACCTATGACGAACTGACGGACGTGGCAAAGCGGGAACAAAACGAGAACGCAAGACCCGCCTATGCGGGAAGTCTGCCGGATTTGTCCCGGTATGACACCGTCTTCATCGGGTCCCCTGTCTGGTGGGGCGACTGGCCCATGATCCTGTATACGGTATTTGAGAACAACGATTTCTCCGGAAAGAAGCTGATTCCGTTCTCTACGCACGAGGGAAGCGGACTTGCCGGCTTTGATTGCAAGCTTGCTACCGCCTGCCCCGATTCGGAGATTCTGGACGGCCTGGCGGTCAGAGGAAACGACACGCAAAATCAGCAGGAGCAGGTCAGAGACTCCGTGAACGACTGGCTGGCCGGACTCGGCTATTGACCTCCGGAATCAGGAGAGGTTTTGGATCAAATTGAGCCAAAACCTCTCCTGTCGTTATGTTGCGCTCAAACAGGCGCGGAAAACGATGTGGCGATCTGCTCCTGAAAGCGCTCCGCGGGGAGCAGATTCTTCTTGAAATCCAGCCTCTGATTTCCACCAAAATCGGTGGTGTGGGGGTTCGATTCCCTCCACTGCGTAAAAATCGGGGTTTGGCATCTACGGAAAAACCTTGTACTTTTTGCCCCCCCTGAGTGCCAAAAAACCCAGGAAATTCCTGGGTTTTTCGGGTGTGTATCTTTTTTGCACTACCTTTCTGGTGCCGGTGGTGGGACTCGAACCCACACGCCATCGCTGGCAACGGATTTTGAGTGATACAAGAAATCCTGATTTTGACGGAACCTGAACCCCGTTGGAGGTCGCAGAGGAAGATCGAGAGTCCCACGTTTTCGGGTAAAATCGGCTCCAAACGGTCAAAAATCCTTGTCACGCCTGCTGTTGCGAGGTCTCAGCCTTTGCTGGATCGAAAATCGGAAATCGGAGGTCGATCGGAGGTCGATTTCAAAACAGCAAACGCAACGACGCCATCCCGAGGTCGAAAACAAATACAAAAATAATACGAATAAAACTGAAACAGCTTGTCGGATCATCTGCCGTCGGAAAACAATCCGCTTTGTAGCGGCGCACAGTGTGCCATCTGCATAGCCTTGAAAAAGGAGAACGATCATGACAAAAAAAGATTTAGAAAAACGGTTTGAAGGCTTTCCGGACGTGGTGAATCTCACCGAGCTGCGGGCCATGATGGGCGGCATCGGGGAGTCCCCGGTGCGAAAGCTCCTGCGGTCAAACCGCATCGAGCACTTCTATATAAACACGACCTACTTCATCCCCAAGGAGAAGGTCATCGACTACCTGCTCAGTCCCCACTACGCACAATATCGCCTCAAGCTCAAGCACTGGGTCAAATAACGCGCTCCTGGGCGGCGGAATCCTCCGCTGCCCCGCTTTTTATTCTGTCCTTGAGAGCTTATTCCGCACCGTATTGGAGCATGTGCGCTTTGATGGCCTCGAAGCTCCGGTCGCTGATATAGTGCTCGATCCGGCAGGCGTCCTCGGTGGCGGTGGCCTCGTCGACGCCGAGGTTCATGAGAAGTCTGGAGAGAACGGTATGCCGCTCGTAGATCCGCTTCGCCTTTTCTTCGCCGGCCTCCGTGAGCTTCAGTTCGCCCGTCTCGTCCATCAAAAGCAGGCCGTCCTTTCTCAGCAGGCCCACAGCCCGGCTGACGGATGGCTTGGAGTAGCCCATCTCCTCGGCAACGTCGACGCTGCGGACGCTGTTTGATTTTTGAGAAAGCACGTAGATCGTTTCCAGGTACATTTCGCCGGATTCCAGCAATGCCATTGCGAACGCCTCCCTCTTCTGTTTCTCTTACCTTACCACAATTTTCCCCGTAAATCAACGATAAAAATTTTTTCATTTCCACTTGACAAATAAGCGGGCGCTAACTATAATATAGTCGGTTAGGAAGCGCTAACCGTTTTTCAAGCCCCGTGATTAGCGGTGGCTAATCGCGCTGAGAACGAGATGGGCCGATATGGGCATACTTGCGAGACTCTTCGAGTTCGGCCCCTATGAACAAATTCCTGAAGATCGGAGGGAGAATATGATGCCTCTTACGTTTGCGGACGTCGGGCAGACCCAGATCATCAAGCGGATCGGCGGCAGCCCGGAGGTCAAAAAGCATTTGGAGGATCTCGGCTTCCACGTTGGCGGCGAGATCAGCGTAGTCAACGCGATCGGAGGCAACTTGATCGTGAACGTCAAGGAATGCCGTGTCGCCGTCAGCAGGGAGCTGGCGAACAAGATCATGATTTAGGTGCTTTGCGCCATGACTGATGCAGGCATCGCATCATGGCCGCTGAGGTCAGCGGCCACTACAATGAAAAGGAGGAACGCACATTGAAAACACTCAGAGACGCAAAAATCGGCGAAACCGTCACGGTGGTGAAGATCCACGGCGAGGGCGCGGTCAAGCGCCGGATCATGGACATGGGCATCACCAAGCACGTGGAGATCTACGTCCGCAAGGTGGCTCCGCTGGGCGACCCCGTGGAGCTGACCGTCCGCGGCTACGAGCTGAGCCTGCGAAAGGCTGACGCCGAAATGATCGAAATCGCATAAAAAATTTACACAGGGGTTAGGAATCGCTAACTTCTGTCGAGAAAGGAAGAACGCTATGAGTATTCGCATCGCCCTCGCGGGCAACCCGAACAGCGGCAAGACGACCCTGTTCAACGCGCTGACCGGCGCGAACCAGTTCGTCGGCAACTGGCCCGGCGTCACGGTGGAGAAGAAGGAAGGCAAGCTGAAAAAGCACGACGACGTGGTCATCACGGACCTGCCCGGCATCTACTCCCTCTCCCCCTACACCCTGGAGGAGGTCGTGGCCCGGAACTACCTGATCGGCGAGCGCCCCGACGCCATTCTGAACATTGTGGACGGCTCCAACCTGGAGCGCAACCTGTACTTAACGACCCAGCTCACCGAGCTGGGCATCCCCGTCGTCGTCGCCATCAACATGATGGACGTGGTGAAGAAGAGCGGGGATAAGATCGACACCGCCCAGCTCAGCAAACAGCTCGGCTGCAAGATCGTAGAGATCTCCGCCCTGAAGGGCACCGGCGTCCAGGAGGCCGCCGAAGCCGCCGTCCAGGCCGCGAAGGGCGGAAAGACCGTACCGATGCACAGTTTCTCCGGTCCCGTGGAGCACGCCCTGGCCCACATCGAGGAGCACGCGGTCTCCAACATGCCCGAAGAGCAGCAGCGCTGGTACGCCGTCAAGCTCTTCGAGCGGGACAGCAAGGCCCTGGAGCAGCTGAACCTGTCTTCCGCCGTCAGCTCCGACGTGGAGCAACACATCGCAGACGTGGAAAAAGAGATGGACGACGACGCGGAATCCATCATCACCAACGAGCGCTATATCTGGATCGGCAATATCATCAAGGGCTGCTACAAAAAGAAATCCGCCGGAAAGATGACCGTTTCCGACAAAATCGACCGGATCGTCACCAACCGCTGGCTGGGCCTTCCGATCTTTGCCATCGTGATGTTCGCGATCTACTGGATCGCCATGGTGGGCGTAGGCGCGCCGGCCACCGACTGGGCCAACGACGGCCTGTTCGGAGACGGCTACCATCTGCTGGGCATCGGCTCCTCCAAGGCGGAGGCTGCCGCGGACGACTATACCGCCGCCGTCAACGCCATCAACGCCTACGGCTATGAGTTCGACCTCGAGGACGAGGAGAACCCCTTCGATCCCGACGCCTTCCTGGCCGAGATCAAGGCGGACGCTTCCGCCGAGAAATCCGCGACCGTCGTGGTAGAGGACGAGGAGACTCTGGAGGAATCCGAACTGACCGTCTACTACGACGCGATCCCCGAGGACGCGGAGGAGGAATCCACCAACTCCATGACCTTCAAGGACGCCCTGGCCTACTTTGAGGAAACCGGCTTCGAGGAGCCCGATCCCGCCGATTACGGCGTCTGGGTCCCCGGCATTCCCGCGCTGATCGGCAAACTGCTCGATAAGCTGAACGTCCCCGAGGATGGCTGGCTCCGGGGTCTGATCCTGGACGGCATCGTGGCCGGCGTCGGCGCGGTGCTGGGCTTCGTGCCCCAGATGCTGGTGCTCTTCTTCCTGCTGGCCTTCGTGGAAGCCTGCGGCTACATGGCCCGAATCGCCTTCGTGCTGGACCGGGTGTTCCGCCGCTTCGGCCTGTCCGGCAAGTCCTTCATCCCCATCCTGATCGGCACCGGCTGCGGCATCCCCGGCATTATGGCCTCCCGTACCATAGAAAACGAGCGTGACCGCCGCATGACGGTCATGACCACCACCTTTATCCCCTGCGGCGCGAAGGTGCCCTTCATCGCCATGATCGCCGGCGCCATCTTCGGCGGCAGCGCATGGATCTCCACCGGCGCCTATTTCATCGGCCTCGCGGCCATCATCGTCTCCGGCGTCATCCTGAAAAAGACGAAGATGTTCGCGGGCGACCCGGCTCCCTTCGTCATGGAGCTGCCCGCCTACCACTGGCCCACCCTGGGCAACGTGCTCCGTTCCATGTGGGAGCGCGGCTGGTCCTTCATCAAGAAGGCCGGTACGATCATCCTGCTGTCCACCATCCTGGTCTGGTTCCTGACCTTCTTCGGCTGGGTGGACGGCGCCTTCCGGATGCTGTCTGAGGACGAGATCGAGTTCTCGATCCTGGCCCGGGTCGGCAGCGCCATCGCCTGGATCTTCGCGCCTCTCGGCTGGGGCAACTGGCAGGCCACCGTGGCCTCCATCACCGGCCTCGTCGCCAAGGAGAACATCGTCGGCACCATGGGCATCCTCTACGGCGGCGGCGAGGGCGGCGCCTGGGCAAGCATGTCCCATGCCTTCACGCATCTGTCCGGCTTCAGCTTCCTGACCTTCAACCTGCTGTGCGCCCCCTGCTTCGCGGCCATGGGAGCCATCAAGCGCGAGATGAACAGCCGCAAGTGGACCTGGTTCGCCATCGGTTACGAGTGCCTGTTTGCCTACCTGGTTGCCTTGGCCATCTACCAGATCGGCGCGATCTTTGCCGCTGATGTCTCGGTCAGCGTCATCGGCCTGATCGCGGCCATTGCCGTGGTTGCCCTCGGCGTCTATATGCTGGTCCGGCCCTATAAGGAAGCCACCATGCTGACCAAGAAGGTTAAGGTCAATTGACAATTATCCCATTGGAAAGGAGTTGCCTCAAATGATATCCTGGCTGCAAACGAATATCGGATCAATCGTGGTCGTTTTATTCCTCCTGGGTATGGTTGCTTTGATTGTACGGCGGTTGATCCTGGACAAGAAGGCGGGCAAGCACATCTGCGGCGGCTCCTGCGGCTCCTGCGGGGGCGGCTGCCAAGGCTGCCCCATGGCAGGAAAATGCCACAGCAAATAACCCAAACCGGACCCACGGGAGCACCTGTGGGTCCGGTTTCCTTTCTCACATTAAAACAAAAAACGTAATTGTTCAGTCGCCCGTAGGGGCCGATGCCTACATCGGCCCTACCTACCGATTTTTGCCTGCAAGCGAGGGCGGATGTGGGCATCCGCCCCTACGACGAAGGGGGCTACTGAATAGACAATATGAAGTGACTCCCGAC
>JAFRPC010000036.1 GCA_017429325.1 Oscillospiraceae bacterium
CGCAAACCCACCCCGGCGCTCATGTCGCTCCTCAGCGTTGCACTATCCTCCGGAATGGTAAAGCAGAATCCAGTTTAACACAGCTTCTCAAAAAATACTATCCCTACGAATTAAATTGTCCTTGACAAAGGGTACACCACAAGGAGCGATTCTTATGAAAAACCACTGGAAGCAAATCACCGTATTGAGCCTGACCGTCCTGCTGCTGGCGGCCCTGTGCGCCTGCGCCATCGGCGCAGGCACCGACGCCCAGACCCTCCAGCAGAGCGCCGACGGCAGCGCCGCGACAAAGAAGACCGAAACCGCCCAGAGCGGCGAGAGCGCCAGTGTCACCAACGTCGCCAACGTCAGCTCCGGCGGCGCCATCGACGCCTCCGAGCTCTTCAAGAAGCGGGAGCTGACCCAGACCGCGGAGCTCAGCGAGGCCGTGACCTGCACCGTCAGCGACGGAAACGACATCAACATCACGCAGGCCGGGGTCTACGTCCTGCAGGGCAGCGCGAAAAACGTCACTGTCTTCGTGGAGGCCGGAGACGAGGACAAGGTCCAGCTGGTCCTGGACGGCCTCAGCGTCACCAACGACGATTTCCCGGTCATCTATGTCAAAAACGACGACAAGGTCTTTGTCACTACAACAGAAGGCAGTGAGAACAGCCTTTCCGTCACCGGGAGCTTCGTGGCCGACGGCTCCACCAACACCGACGCGGTCATCTTCTCCCGGGACGACCTGGTCTTCAACGGACTGGGCAGCCTGAGCATCTCCTCCACCGACAACGGCATCAGCGGCAAGGACGACATCAAGCTCACCGGCGGCGTCCTCACCGTCAGCGCGCAGGGCCACGGCATCGAGGCCAACGACTCCATCGCCGTCTGCGGCGGGACCGTCACTGTTAGCGCTGGGAAGGACGGCCTGCACGCCGAGAACGAGGACGACGACAGCGAGGGCTGGATCTATCTCTGCGGCGGCACGCTGGACATCACGGCCACGGACGACGGCGTCCATGCCGTCAGCATCGTCCAAATCGACGGCGGCGTGCTCAGCGTCAACGCCGCCGAGGGCATCGAGGGCACCTGGGTCCAGCTCAATGACGGCGCCGTGACCATCCAGGCCCGGGACGACGGCATCAACGGCGCGAGGATGTCCACCGCCTACACCACCTGCATCGAGCTCAACGGCGGCACCCTGACCGTCTCCATGGGCCAGGGGGACACCGACGCCATCGACTCCAACGGCAACCTGGTCATCACCGGCGGCGTCATCAACATCACCGCCCAGAGCCCCTTTGACTACGACGGCAGTCTGACCCACACCGGCGGCACCATCACCGTCAACGGCGTCGAGACCGACGAGATCTCCAACCAGGTCGGGGGCGGCTTCGGCGGCGGGAACGGCGGCTTCGGCGGCGGCCCCGGCGGAAACGGCGGTCACGGCGGAGGCGGCTGGCACGGCTGAGCCGCATAAGAAGATTCCTGTCACAAAGCGCCGGGGAGGCATTCTCCCCGGCGCTTTGCTTGGAATAAAATACTCCGCGGCGCAAATAAAACCGTTGCGCTGGGGGGAAAAAAGTTGTATAATATATGAAATATGTGAAAACGAGGTAACACCATGAAGGTCCTCCACATGATTTCCGGCGGCGACGTGGGCGGCGCAAAGACCCACGTCCACACCCTGCTGGCCGGGCTGACCAAAACCGAAAATGTGCTCCTGGCCTGCTTTATGGACGGGCCCTTTGCCCGGGAGGCGGAAGCGCTGGGCATTCCCACCCAGGTTTTTACCGGCTCCATCCCCTCGGTGGTCCGGCAGCTCACACGGCTGACGCAGGAACAGGGCTTCGAGATCCTGCACTGCCACGGCGCCCGTGCCAATCTGATTGGAAGTCTGCTGCGGCGCAGGACCGGCCTGCCCACGGTGAGCACCGTCCACAGCGACTACCGCCTGGACTACATGCACCGCCCCCTGGCCGCCCTGACCTACGGCACCCTGAATAAGCTGGCCCTGCGGCGAATGGACAACTGGATCGGCGTCTCCCAGACCACCGCCGAGATGCTCTACGAGCGGGGCTTCGACCCTAACCGCACTTACGTAATCTCCAACGGCGTGCCCTTCGACCTGCCCGCTCCGGCCCTGGACCGGGACAGCTATCTGCGGAGCCTGGGCTTCGAGCCGAAGGAGGACACGGTGGTCTTCGGCATTGCCGCCCGCATCAGCCCGGTCAAGGACATGGGGACCCTGATTCGCGCCTTTGCCAAGGTCGTCCGGAGCTGTCCCTCCGCCCGGCTCATCATCGCCGGCGACGGCGAGGAGCGGGAGCGGATGGAGGCCCTGGCCGCGGAGCTCTGCCCCGCCGGGACTGTGGCCTTCGCCGGTTGGATCTCCGACACCCACAGCTTCTACTCCGCCCTGGATGTGAACCTGCTGACCTCCCTGTCCGAGGGCTTCCCCTACGCCCTGCCCGAGGGCGCCAGCCGCCGCTGCGCCACCATCGCCACCCGCGTGGGCGGCATTCCCAGCCTGGTGGAGCATGAGAGCAACGGCCTGCTCTTCACCCCGAAGGATGTGGACACCCTGGCGAGCTACATGGTCCGCCTGGCCCAGGACCGGGAGCTGCTGAAGACCTACGCCGACCGCCTCTATGAGAAGGCGAAGGCTGAGTACTCCGTGGAGGCCACCGTGGCCCGGCAGAAGGAGATCTACGAGAGCATCCTGCGCCGGAGGGCCCGGACTGCCGACGGAAAGCGGGACGGTGTGCTGATTTGCGGCGCCTACGGCAAGGGCAATTCCGGCGACGACGCCATCCTCACGGCCATCGTCCGCTCCTTCCGGGCGCAGGACCCGGACCTGCCCCTCTACGTCACCTCCCGCACGCCCTCCCGGACGGCCCGGGACACGGGCGTCGGCAGCGTCTACACCTTCCACCCCTGGAAGGTCCGCCGCCGGATGCGCCGCACGGCCCTCTATCTCTCCGGCGGCGGCAGTCTGATCCAGGACGCCACCTCCACCCGCTCCCTCTGGTACTACCTCAACTCCATCCGTGCCGCCAAACGCCTGGGCAATCCGGTGATGATGTTCGGCTGCGGCATCGGTCCCGTCCGCCGGAGCCTCAACCGCAGGTGCGCGGGCCGCATCCTGCAAAGCTGCGTGGACCGCATCACCCTTCGGGACCACGCCTCCCTCCGGGAGCTGGAGGCCTTAGGGGTCTCCGGCATCCCCACCCGGGTCACGGCGGACCTGGCCTTTCTGGTGTCTCCCGCTGACCCGGCCCTGGTGGAGGCCCAATGCGCCGCCCAGGGCATTGCGCCGGAGGACCGGCTGCTGATCCTGGCGCCGCGGCCCTGGGAGGGGATGGCCCATCGGCTGGAAGCCTTTGCCGAGGCCGCGGTCTACGGCGCCAGGCGCAAGGGCTACCGGCCCGTGCTGCTGGCGATGGAGCCTGCCAAGGACAGGAATGTTTGCCGCCAAATCGCGGAGCTTGCCGCCGCAAAAGGCGTGGACTGCCCGGTGTTGGAGGCCTCTCAGGACACAGGCGCCGTGGTAGGACTGATTCGACGGGCCGACGCGGTGCTGGCGATGCGGCTCCATGCCCTGATTTTCGCCGCCGCCCAGGGTACGCCCTTCGCGGGGGTGGCCTACGACCCCAAGATCACCGGCTTCATGGACTACATGGGCCAGGGCCTCTGCTGTGCGCTGGAGGAGGCGGACGCCTCCCGGCTCTGCGGCCTGATGGACCGGCTGGAGGAGAGCGGTGACTTCGAGACCGCCGCCCGGCAGCTCCGGGCTCTGGCCGCGGAGAACTGCGCCGAGGCTTTTGACCTGATGAACGCGCACCGATGAACTCCTACACTCTAAACGAAAGCTGTGGAATCAATGAAACAGAACCGTATCGCCTACACCGTCTCTCGAAAGAACCCCCTGGTCTGGCTCTCGGCCCTGCTGGCCCTGGCCGCTCTGGCGGGCTTCCTCCTCCGGGCCAGGCAGCTCTGCGGCACAGAGCGCTGCTGGGCACTCTGGTTTCAAGCCCTCCTCCCGGCGCTGGCCGCCCTGTTCTTTGCGTACCAGCTTCTGGTCCGCGGCAAAGATAGGAGCTACCGCCTCTCCCTGCCCTTCTGGGTGCTGACTGCCAGCCTCCTCTTCGCCGCCTGGAGCGCGCTGCCCTGGTACTGGGCTCTGCTCGTCACCCTGGCGGCCCTGGCCGCGGCCTGGCTGGTCCACCGCGCTCTGGCGGGGACCATCGCGCTGCCCTGGCTTCCCTGCCTGTTGGCGGGGCTCTGGCTCATCGCCCTGCTTTGCTTCTGGTTCTTCCTGCAAGAGACCAAGACCGAAGGCGTGAGCCTGCTGCTCTGGCTACAGATGCTGGCGGAGGCCCTGCTGCTTTTGGCCTACCTCCCCCTCTGCCTGGCGCTGCGAAAGGTGAAGGACGGCAAATACCACCCCACCTGGGGCGACCGGAACGACGGGCGGAAAATCCGCAGCCTCAGCCCCATCTCGGTTGTGGGCACCTACATCATGCCGGAGCGGAACCAGGCCAACGTCTTCTTCCAGGACAAGCTGGAGATCACAGCCCTGGAGAAGTACATCCGGGACAAGCGGGCCAAGGGGCTCGAGAACTTCGGCATGACCGAAGCCCTGCTGGCGGCCTACGTGCGTACCCTCTCCAAGTACCCCGGCATCAACCGCTTCATCTCCGGCGAGAAGATCTTCTCCCGGGGCGAGGACATCCAGTTCTGCATGACCGTCAAGAAGGAGATGAACAAAGAGTCTCCGGACACTGTGCTCAAGGTCCACCTGAAGACCGGCGACAGCGTGGAGACGGTCTACCAAAAGTTCCATCAAGCCCTGGCCGACGCCAAGAAGTCCATGGAGCTGGATTCCAGCCTGGACGGCACCGCGGCTCTGTTCGGCATGGTGCCCGGCGTGGTGCTGAAATTCGTGGTCTGGCTCCTGAAGCTCCTGGACTACTTCGGGCTGCTGCCCAAGGCCATCCTGGAGGTCAGCCCCTTCCACGGCTCCATTTTCTTCACTTCCATGGGCTCCCTGGGCATTCCCGCTGTCTTCCACCACCTCTACAATTTTGGCAACCTGCCCCTCTTCCTGGCCTTTGGCCGGAAGTTCCGGGTCAACGAGACAGACGACAGCGGTCAGGCCGTCAGCCGGAAGTACATGGATTATACCTTCAACGTGGACGAGCGCATTGTGGACGGCTTCTACTACGCCGCGGCCATCAAGTTCTTCCACAAGCTCCTGCTCCGCCCGGAGCGCCTGGACGACCCGGAGATGGAGATCAACGAGGATATTCCCTGAGAAAAGCTTGTTTTTCTCGCTTGACTGCGGTATAATATAATAGTTATTCCAACTACGCGAGGTAATGAACATGAAGAAACTCAATGTCTGCGTCCTCTTCGGAGGCGTTTCCCCGGAGCACGAGGTCTCTCTGCGCTCGGCGGAGTCCGTGCTGAACCATCTGGACCCGGAAAAATACAACCTCTACCCTGTGGGCATCACCAAGGAGGGCAACTGGATCCTCTTCGGCGGGTCCGACTTCTCCGAACTGCCCACCGGCTCCTGGCGCGACCACCCCGGCAACCGCAACGCGGCCATTTCCCCCATCCGGGGCCAGGGCCTGCTCTCCTTTGAGGGCGACAACGTGGTCCGGGAGCGCATCGACGTGGTCTTCCCCGTCCTCCACGGCGAGAACGGCGAGGACGGCTCGGTCCAGGGTCTGCTCCAGCTGGCGGGCATCCCCTACGTGGGCTGCCATGTGGCCGCCTCCGCAGCCTGCATGGACAAGTGCCTGACCAAGCTCATCGCCGGGATGACCGGCGTGCGCCAGGCGGACTGGGAGCTCGTCACCCGGGACCAGCTCCGGACCCATCCCGAGGAGGCGCTGGACCGGGTGGAGGCCCGCTTCTCCTATCCCGTCTTTGTCAAGCCTGCCGGGACCGGCTCCTCCGTGGGCGTCAGCAAGGCCCGGGGCCGGGAGGCCCTTCTGGCGGCTTTGGAGAACGCCGTCCGCTTTGACCGCAAGGTGCTGGTGGAGGAGTTCATCCATGGCCGCGAGGTCGAGGTCGCCGTCCTGGGCAACGAGGTCCCCGCCGCCTCCGTCTGCGGCGAAATCGACGCCGGCGCCGAGTTCTACGACTACGAGACCAAGTATCTCACCGACACCTCCACCCTCTATATCCCCGCCCGCATCTCGGACCGGGCCGCCGAGGCGGTCCGGGAGGCCGCCGTCAAGGTCTATCGGGCCATGGGCTGCTCCGGCCTGTCCCGGGTGGACTTCTTCGTGGGCTTTGAGGATGAGCAGGTAGTCTTCAACGAGATCAACACCCTGCCGGGCTTCACCTCCATCTCCATGTACCCCAAGCTCTTCGAGGCCAGCGGCATCCCCTACTCCGAGCTGCTGGACCGGCTGATCTCCCTGGCCCTGGAGGCCCGCTATGGCATGTGATTTCCTGCTGGATGTCAAGGGCGTCCAGCGCTATCGGGACCAGGAGCCGGAGACCGTGGAGCTCACCACCGAGGCGGAGCTGTGGGGAGAGAGCGGCGGCGTTCTGCTGCTGCGCTATGCAGAGTCCGAACTGACTGGCCTCAAGGGCACCGAGACGACCTTTGAGATATACCGGGACAAGGTGGTGCTCCGCCGCACGGGAGCCGTCCGCAGCGAGATGGTCTTCCTCCCGGGCCAGCTCCACCAGTCCCTCTACAACACCCCCGAGGGAGCGCTGCTGATCTCCGTCCGCACCACCGAGGTAGAGGATGAAATGACCCTGGAGGGCGGCACCCTCCACGTGGGCTACGACATCACGGTGGAGAACCTCGGCACAGGCCGGATCGACTACTGGCTGAAGGTCCGAAAGAAATAGAAGCGCCGCTTCGGCCCGGAGACGGGCGAAAGCTGCCGCTTCTGCATACAATAAGGCAGAAAGGAGTATGCCGATGTTGAAGGTTTTGAAATTCGGCGGCTCGTCTATGGCAAGCGCCGCCCAATACGCCAAGGTAAAGGCCATTGTCGAGGCCGACGAGACCCGCCGTGTGGTGGTGGTCTCCGCCGCCGGAAAGCGGAACAAGGAGGACCACAAGGTCACGGACCTGCTCTATCTCTGTCACGCCCACATGCGCTACGGCGTCTCCTGTGATTCCGTCTTTGGCATGATCTCCCAGCGGTATCTGGAGATCCGGGACGAACTGGGCCTGCACACCGACCTGGAGGCCGAGCTGGCGAAGATCCGGACGGATATGGAGGAGGGCCGCCTCTCCGAAGCCGCTCTGGCTTCCCGGGGCGAATATCTCTCCGCTCGGCTGATGGCGGACTACCTGGGCTTTGCCTTCGTGGACGCCACCCAATGGCTCCGCTTCCGCATCGACGGCACCGTGGACCGGGACTGGTCCTACGCGGCGCTCCGGCGTCTGGCGGAGGGGCAGCGCATCGTGATCCCCGGCTTCTACGGGGCTATGGCCGACGGCAGCATTCGCACCTTCACCCGCGGCGGCTCCGACATCACCGGCGCCCTGGCCGCCGCCGCCCTGGACGCGGACGTCTATGAGAACTGGACCGACGTTTCCGGCATTCTGATGGCGGACCCGCGCATTGTGGAAAACCCGGAGTCCATTCCCAGGCTGACCTACACCGAGCTGCGGGAGCTCAGCTATCTGGGGGCTCAGGTCCTCCACGAGGAGACCATTTTCCCCGTGGCGGAGAAGAACATCCCCCTGAACATCCGCAACACCAACGACCCCGCCCACCCCGGCACCGTGATTTTGGAGCGCTTCGACGAGGAAGAGAGCTCCGCCGACGAGCGCCGCTTCATCACCGGCATCGCCGGGAAGAAGGACTACGCCGTGGTCAGCCTCTCCAAGCGGGGCCTGAGCTCCGAGGTGGGGGCCATCCGCAAGGTCTTCGAGATTTTTGAGGCCAACGGCCTGGCCGCGGAGTACACGCCCAACGGCATCGACACTTTCTCTCTGGTGGTCTCCGGGGCGAAGCTGGAAAAGGTGGTCCACATCATCGCGGCCGAGCTCCAGGAGAAGCTGGCGCCGGACGACATTCAGGTGACAAAGGACCTGGCCATTGTGGCAGCCGTAGGCCGCCGCATGGTGAACCGGCCCGAGATCCCCGGGCGCATCTTCTCTGCCCTGGGCCGGGAGGGCATCAACATCCGCATGATCTCCCAGGGCCCCCGGGAGGAGACCATCATCCTGGGCGTGGACAACGCCGATTTTGCAAAAGCAGTCCGCGTTCTGTACAACAGCTTCGTGAAGTAAGAAGTAAGAAGTAATAAGTAAGACGCAGCGGCGCACAGTGTGCGCCACGATGCAAGGGAGGTAAATCTATGAAGCAGTATAAAGTCGGCATTCTCGGCGCTACGGGCTCCGTGGGCCGGGAAATGATGAAGATCCTGCTGGAGCGGGAGTTCCCCATCAGCGAACTCCACCTCTACGCCAGCGAGCGCAGCGCGGGCAAGGTCGTGGCCTGGAACGGCGGCCCCATCCAAATCGAGCTGGCCGCTGAGGACGCCTTTGAGGGCCTGGACATCGTGCTGGGCGCCGCCGAGAGCGAGGTGGCAAAGCAGTTCGCTCCCGCCATTGTCAAGGCCGGAGCCGTGTTCATCGACAACTCCTCCGCCTTCCGGCTGCGGGAGGACGTACCTCTGGTGGTACCCGAGGTCAACCCCGAGGACGTGAAGCTCCACCGGGGCATCATCGCGAATCCCAACTGCTCCACCATCATCGCGGTGACGGCGATCAATGCCCTGCGGCAGCTTTCCCCCATCGTCTCCATGGTGGCCTCCACCTACCAGGCAGTCTCCGGCGCAGGCGCGGCGGGTCCTGTGGAGCTCAGCGAGCAGGTGAACGCCGTCATGAAGGGCCAGCCGGTCCAGTCCAGGGTCTTCCCGCACCAGATCGCCTTCAACCTGATCCCCCAAATCGGCGGCGAGCAGGAATCCGGCTACACCTCCGAGGAGATGAAGCTCCAGTACGAGGGCCGGAAGATCCTCCACCTGCCCGAGATGAAGGTGAGCTGCACCTGCGTCCGGGTGCCGGTGGTCCGCAGCCATTCCCTTTCCCTGAATCTGAAGTTCCAGCGCCGCCCCTCCCTCTGGGAGGCCCGCCGTGCCATCCAGTACGCCCCGGGCTGCAAGCTGGTGGACGACCTGGGCGAGGCCCAGTACCCCATGCCCCTGGACACTTCCGACCAGGACCTGGTCTTCGTGGGCCGCATCCGTCCCGACCTGACCGACGAAAACGGCCTCTGCCTCTGGTGCTGCGGCGACCAGATCCGCAAGGGCGCCGCCACCAACGCCGTGCAGATCGCGGAGCTGCTGATTGTCGAATAAACGCATAGAACCGGGAACGCCGGGGACATCAAAGTCCCCGGTGTTCCCGGTTCTATGCGGGTATTTCAGAATTCCACTGTCCGCACAGGCGCACCGAAGGCGGAGATGGTCGCTTTGCCGTTGACAAAGTACAGGACCTCCGTGTTGTCGTCGTGCTCGTCATACATGCCCCGCAGATTGGGGTAGGCGTCCAGCATGTGCTTCTTGGCCTCTACCCGCTCGTCGGGGACCAGCTCGCCCCAGACCCGGACCCATTTTCCGTCCTTGAAGGCGCAGAGCTCCGCCTTTGGGTTGGCGTGGAGCTGCTGGGAGACGGGCTTCTTCTTGCCGGTCTGGATGTAGAGCCGCCCCTCGAAGACGTCCACAGTGCCGAAGGGCCGGACTCGGGGCTGGTCGCCCTCCACGGTGGCGAGATAGTAGACCCCCGCCTGCTTCAGGAATTCATAGATCTCATTCATGCTTGTGTTTCCTCCTGTAGTGGTTCAGAATTTGTGGGTTCCTTCCTTGCCGTCTTCTGCACCCCCCAGATACCCACCAAAATCAGCAGGATGCAGATGGGGGAGAACCAGGAAAAGGGCTCCCGAAGCACCAGGACCCCGGCAAAGAAGGAGACCGCAGTGGTGAGGTTGGCAAAGACCGTCTCCCGGGCCAGGGGCAGCTTCGAGATGGCGTAGTTGGACAGGAAGAAGCTCACCACCGAGCAGCCCAGGGAGAGGAAGAGCAGGGACAACAGATAGGGCGTCTGCGCCAGCGGCGCGAGATACAGAGCCAGACTGCCCCGGCATTGGATCAGGGCCAGGGCCGTAAAGACCACCGTCCCCAGGAACATCATAGCATAGGTCCGGTCAAAGGGCGTGGTCCGCTTGGAGAGCCCCCGGGACAGCAGAGAGTAGGCCGAACCGGACAGGACTGCCGCCAGCAGAGCCAGAACCCCGATCCAGTCCAGGCTCCCGGAGCTTTGGTTGGACAGGCCGATGCCGATGACGCCGCCCACCGAGAGCAGGCTGAACAGGAGCTGCCCCCAGCTGGGCCGCTCCCGCAGGATGGGAGCGGCTGCCAGGGTGGTGATGACGGGGATCATGGCGATCATCACGCCGGAAAAGCTGGTGGAGGAATGGAGGATGCCAAACTGCTCCCCTAAGAAGTAGCAGACCGGTTGGGCCAGCCCCAGAGCCAGCAGGGGCAGCAGGGCCTTCTTGCTCTGCCGCAGCCCCGCGACCCGCCTGGGAAAGAGGTGCAGCACCAAAAAGGCCAGCAGGAAGCGGTGGCTCAGCAGCACAAAGACGTGGGCGTGGTCCAGTGCCGTCCGGGAGGCCAGAAAGCTCAGACCCCAAAAGCTGTGGCAGAGCATGGATGCCAGGGTGCCCTTCAGCGCGTTTCTGTCGGAGGAGCCCATGGGGCCTTCACCTCCCTTTCTGATAGATGAGGAGCGGCGGTAGAAATCAGAGCTGGGTGTTGAAGAGGTTGCGGAGCTGGTTCACCACGTCGTCACTGGAGGCGTTGATCAGTGCGGCTTCGTTGATGCTGGCCAGGGCCTTCAGCTCGTCGGTGGAGCTCATGTTGTAGCCGATGGTGTAGATGGGGATGCTCAGGGCTTTCACAATGCTGGTGATGCGGTCATATTTCACGCCCATATTCTGCTCGCCGTCCGAGAGGACAAAGAGCATGAGTTTGGCGTCGGGGACCTCCTTCTGCTTGTCCAGCAGGAGCTTGATGCCCTCCAGCACCGCGTCGTAGGTGGCGGTGCCGCCGCTGGCACTGAGCTGCTTGACCGCGCCGGTGAGCTTGGCCCGCTGGGTGGGCGTGAACTCGTCAATGGGGAGATTGATGGTCACAGAGTCGGAGTAGCTGATGAGGCCGATGTAGTTCTCAGAGCCGATATAGGTGGAAGCGCTGATCAGGGACTGCTGGAGGCTGCGCAGGGGCGTGCCGCCCATGGAGCCGGAGGTGTCGGCCACGAAGACGGCAATGACTGGCTGACCGCCGTTCTTGTTCTGCTTCCAGACCTTCTGGGCCATCAGATATTCGCTGCCGGACAGGCCGGGGTCCACGCCCTTGTAGTCGTCGTGGCGGTTGAAGCCGCGCTCGTTGGCAAGCTGCTGGCACTCGTCGGTGAGGCAGTAGTTCACAAAGGCCTTGGCCGCTTCCACCTTCTCGTCGGAAACGTAGTCAAAGGTATAGACGGGGTGGTCGTGGCGGATGCCCTGGGGCGTGTAGACATAGTCCTTCAGCTCTGGGGTGTTGATGTAGCTCTGCTCCTCCATGACCATAGCGTCGATCACGCCCTTGGCTGCGGAGTTCCGCAGCACGGCGGTGGTGTAAGCCACGGGGGGAGATTTCTTCTGGTACTCCACCAGCTTCTGACTGGCGTTCTCGGAGACCGGGTCGTTGGGGTCGAAGTAGTTAAGCATCGCCGTCAGGATGTTGAGGCCTGTGGAGGAGGTGTAGGGGTTCGTGTAGGCAAAAACCAGATCTCCGGCCAGGGTGGCGTCCAGGACCTTGCCCACGGAGACCTCCTTGTACTTCTCAATGTAGCTGTCATAGACCGAACGCTTCATCAGGATCCCGGCGGTGTTGCCCGCGATCCGGTCAGAGAGGGTCGTTACCTCAAAGTTGGACTCCAGCATCTTGCCCCAGGCGTAGTTGGAGGGGATATAGACGTCGGGCCGATAGCCGCCGTTCACCATGTAGGTCAGCACCTCGCCGGAGGTGATTTTGCGGACCGAGACAGAGACGCTCTTGCCGTTGACGGTGACACCGGCCTTGTTGAACTTCCGGGCCACGACGTTCAGCCAGTCGTCCGGGCTGTCGGCACTCATCTCTGTGGCGGCAGCGATCTCAATGTCGATCTGGCCGTTGCCCGTCACCATGATGGGGAAGGTAGAGATGTCCGCCAGCGCGTC
The DNA here is from genome assembly GCA_017429325.1 of Oscillospiraceae bacterium. Taxonomy (GTDB): domain Bacteria; phylum Bacillota; class Clostridia; order Oscillospirales; family Oscillospiraceae; genus JAFRPC01. The sequence goes on from JAFRPC010000036.1 coordinate 12,237, forward strand.
CGCTTCGGAGACTTCCTCCAGGGCGCTGATGTCAATGGGAGCGTCCTTGCTGGAAACCTTCACGTTGCTCAGAAGGGCATTCATCTCCGAGAGGGCGTCCTCCACAGAAATGTCCTTGATGCCGCTGCTGGGGTCGGAATACACGTCTTTGCAGCCGCTGAAAGCGGCAAGGCAGAGCACGAGTACCAGAACAAGCGCAATCAGTTTTTTCATACGAGTTCCTCCTGTAAGATTTGAATGAATTGTTCTACAGAGCCATAGGCGTCCGAAGAGGCGCCCTGGCTGTTTACATACTCTGTCATAGCGGCGCAGAGGCGGCTGGCCTGGTCCAGGGCCCTGTCGTTGTGGGCCTGGGCTTCGGCAAGCTGGTCCAGCAGGGGCTGGATGGGCTGTGCCTCGTCGTACATCATCAGCAGGTTGTACACCCGCCGCATGGTGCCGAACATATTCTGCTCCACCCGGTCCAGGAAGGATTCCGCCTCCCGCAGGTCCTGGGCGCCGTTCTGGTCCAGAAGCTGGGTCAGCCGCGCCTGGTAGCCGTTCATGCGGTCCAACTGAGCCTGAAAGGCCTCCAGATAGGGGACGGCCCTGGCGGGAGAGCTGGAAAACAGGGAGAGCAAATGGCTTCGGATCTCCGGCTCGTTGAAGCGTCCGTCCGCGGCGGAGAGCGGCGCGGGCTTCCGGCTGACCTTCTGCTGGGCCGCAGCCGCTGCCTGGACCTGGCGCTGCTTCAGGACGGCAGAGACGACCCCGATCGCCAGCAGACCGAGACCCGCCAGCAGGCCGATGCGGGCGGCCCAGAGGAGCGCCCGGTAGGTCTTTGCGCCGGAGTTGATCAAAATGTCGTTTTCAGCGCCTCCAACCAGCAGCCTTGCGACCAGCGCGGCCGCCGCAATGCCCAAGCCGGGCAGAAGCTTTTTCCAATTTTTCATGTGCAGTCAGTCCCTTCTGATGAGGTTCTCAGTGCTCGCAGCAGCGGCGAGCAGACCAGCGCGGCGGCCTCGTCCTGCCGTTCGGCAAGCTCCGCCGCCCGGACGAGCTGGTTTGCGGTCTCCTGCCGCCGGGCCAGCTCCTCCTGCCTGGCCCGAAGCAGAGCGCGGTCTGTCTCCGCGTGGGCCAGCCGAATCGGGTCGTCGCCGCCCGCGGTCTGATAGTCCGCCGCGGCGGCGCTCAGACGGGCCTCCAGCGCCTCGACCGCCGAACCCAGGAGGTGGGATTTCAGCCGCAGGGCCCGGGCCTTGGCGGCCAGCCACGCGGGAGCGGGGTCCTGCTGTTCGGCAAGCTGCGTCAGCAGCTCCTCGCAGTCGATGGAGGCGTAGAGCCCGGCGAGCTCGTCCGGAAGGCTGCGGAGCAGGCTGTCCAGCGCTTTTTGGGCTTTTCGCAGCTTTGCGTCCATGTTCCGGCCTCCCTTTATTGTATGACCTTGCTCACCAGGGGCCGCAGGACCTGGTAGTCGTCGAAGCGGTTGTCCTTGGAGCTGGTGAGGAATACGATTTGCGTCTGCGGGTCCTCCAGGTGCGCGTAGCCCTTGACCGCCGTGCTGACGCCGGAGCCCGTGACCCCGGAGATATAGATGTGAGAGGCGCCGGTCAGGGCCAGCTCCGTGGGGGGATTGCCGAAGGAAATGGTGATATTGCTGCTGGAGAAAAAGTTGAGCAGGTCCGTTGCGACTCCGGAGATCAGGTCGGTGCGGCTCTTGTCGGAGTTGTAGACGATCTGGGTGCCGTTGGGGAAGCGGAATTCGTCAAAGACGATCTCCTTGAAGCCCTTTTCCGCCAGCTCCCGGGCGATCTGCTTAAGATAGGCCAGCACGGCGTCGTTGTCCGGGTCCAGCCAATAGAAGCCGTTGCCCACCCAAAGCGAGCCGTTGGCGGTCCGCAGGCCGCAGTTGTAGTGCAGCTCGGCAAAGTGGGAATCCTGGAAGCTGCGGATCCGGGCCACCATGGTGAAGCCGTGGCTGCGGAGATAGGAGATGACCGCGTCCACCGTGGGGATGTCGATGTCCGCCAGCCGGGCCTCGTCAATGCCGGTGGAGTAGTAGAAGCTGCCGTTGCCGCCCTTCAGGTCTATCATCACGGTGCAGGGCGGGCTGAGCTCCCGCACGGCGTCCAGCACGGCCCCCGGGTCCTGGAGCATCTCCAAATCAATGTACCAGCCGTTGACCAGCTCCGTACTCTGGCCGCGGGGGTCCGGGTCGGCGAATTCTATCTCCACGCTCTCCAGCGGAGGCGTCGGCGCGGAGGGGCCGGTCTCGATGGACAGATCGACCGAGGTATTCCGCCCGAAGTCCAGCCGCACACCATCGGGCGTGAAGACCACAAAGCGGCCCATGTAGATGACAAAGAGGATCAGCAGCAGGAGCAGGACCGCCAGCAAAATCAGGCCGATCTTCAGCCCCTTCCGCCACCGGGCTCTTGCGCGGTAGGAAATGGAACGCAAGCTCACTCCCCCTTTTGCGCGGTGAAGCAGCACCAGTCATTCATGGTCTGGAGGCCGGTGATATGCAGACCGGCGGCTTCGATGGCCGCCCGGACCTCATCATAGCGGTTTTCCAGTACGCCGGAGCAGACGACGACGGTCTTTTTCGTCATGAACCGCGGCAGCACCGCGGCCATGGGGATGATCACGTCGGCGAAGATGTTCATGCACACCAGGTCATAAGTCTTGGAAAACAGGTCCGAAAGGGCCGCCTGCCCGGTGATGACGTTGCCGGTCACGGCGGTGAAGCGCTCCGGGCCCAGGCCGTTGATGGCGGCGTTTTCCCGGGCGATGTCCTCCGCCTTCGGGTCCACGTCCACGCCCGTGGCGTGGACTGCTCCTAAGCGCAGGGCCGTGATGGAGAGAATGCCGCTGCCGCTGCCCAGGTCCAGGACCTCTTCGCCGCCGGAGATCAGCTCCTCCAGCCGCAGCATACACATCTGCGTGGAGGCGTGGGCGCCGGTGCCGAAAATCATACCGGGATCCAGCAGCACGGGCAGCCGCCCCTCGGAGCGGTCCGGCTCCATCCATTTGGGCACCACCAGGAGCTTTTTTCCGATGGGGATGGGCTGGTAGTACTGCTTCCAGTTGTTCTCCCAGTCCTCGTCCTTCACGTTGGCAAGGGTCAGCCGCAGGCTGCCCAGACCTGCCTCGGGATAGGCCTCCAAAAGCCCCGCCAGCAGCTCCCGCAGGCGGGCGACCTCCTCCCGGGCGTCCGGGCGGTCCTCCAGATAGAGCCGGATGCGGGAAACCCCGTCCAGGCTCTTTTCCAGGTCCTCGTCCACGATGTCCCAGTAGTCCCGGTTGGTCTCCAGAAAGGTATGAAACTCCGCCTCATCGTCGATGACGAAGCTGTCAAAGCCATTGACGGTCAGGGCCGCCTCCAGCAGACCGATCCCCCCGGAAGCGGAGTCGATGCTAAGCTCCAGCCATTCCATAGTGCTTGTCCTCGCATTCATTGGTATGGTATCCAATATAGTTTACAGGATTTTCCGAAGAATAACAAGTCTATTTGCAAAAAAATATTGATAATAAATAAAAAAGCCTGAATTTTTACTTTCTTTTTTGAACCATTTATGATATAATACAGGAGTAGGATTATGGTTCCCGGATGGAAAGGAGCGCAATATGTTTGCCGTAAACGAGAAAATACATTACGGAGGAAGCGGTGTTTGCATCATACAGGAAATTGCAACCATGCGCTTTGGCCGCAGCCGGGAGCAGTACTACGTCCTCAAGCCCGTCTATCAAAACTCCTCTGTCATCTACGTTCCGGTGGACAATCCGCAGCTCGTTGCCAAAATGCGGCCCGTCCTCACCCGCGAGGAGGTGGACCGGCTTATCGTCGGGATGGAGGACATCCCCACCGCCTGGGAGGAGGACCCCCAGCAGCGCAAGGCCAGCTTTGACGCCCTGCTGCGGAGTAACGAATGCCGCAGTCTCATCATATTGATCAAAACCCTCAATGCCCACAAGGAGCGGCGGCAGGCCGACGGCAAAGCCCTCCACGTCGCCGACGAGACCTATCTCCGGGAGGCTCAGCGCTTGCTCTACGACGAGTTCGCCGGTGCGCTGGAGATCCAGCCCGCCCAGGTGCACGACTATATCCAGAGCAAACTCAGCCGCCCAGCCTGACCCGCCCGTACCGCCCCCCCCCTGTAGCGCGGGCAATCTGCCCGCCCCCGTCCTCCGGCACCCCGCAAAACCTCCCCTGCTCACAGGGGAGGGGGACCGGCCTCAAGGCCGGTGGAGGGGTCCGTTCCCGCCGTAAGGGACGGGTCCCCCACCCCACCCGCCGTCTCCGGCCTGTAGCGCGGGCAATCTGCCCGCCCCCACTGTAGGGACGGCTCCCAGCCGTCCGCGGTTTCCAGCCCGACCGTACGGGCCAGATCTCCCGTCCCGCCGTCCCCCGCCCCCGCAAAACCTCCCCTGCTCGCAGGGGAGGGGGACCGGCCTCAAGGCCGGTGGAGGGGTCCGTTCCCGCCGTAAGGGACGGGGCCCCCACCACACCGTTCCCACCGTAGGGCGGCCAGACCCTGGTCACCGCGTTCCCCGCCTGTAGCGCGGGCAATCTGCCCGCCTCCACTGTAGGGACGGCTCCCAGCCGTCCGCATTCCCCGCCCCACCGACCAGCTTTAATACGTACACAAACACCCAGAAATCACCAAAGAGAATTTCGCGGAAAATCGCTGTAGAAAAATGCGAAGGAAATACTTGCATTTTTCCCGCCGCTGTATTATAATCCCACTGTAAACTCAATCAATCTGCCGGTATGATGGAATTGGTAGACGTAGCGGACTCAAAATCCTATGCGCCAGTTGACACCGAGCAGCCGAAAACCCTTGATTTTTCCTGGGTTTTTTGAAATCGGAACTTCGGATTTTGGCCTCCTGACCTCCAAAATGACCTCCGATTTCCCACATTTTTCCAAAAACACGTCCAATTTGCCGGTATGATGGAATTGGTAGACGTAGCGGACTCAAAATCCGCCGCCAGCGATGGCGTGCCGGTTCGACTCCGGCTACCGGCACCAGAAGGGTAGTGCAAAAAAGATGCACCCCCGAAAAACCCAGGAAATTCCTGGGTTTTTTGGCACTCAGGGGGGTAAAAAACTACAAGGTTTTTCCGTAGATGCCAAACCCCTTTTTTCACGCAGTGGAGGGAGTCGAACTCCCACAGAGCCACTTTTCCACGGAAAATAGAGACTGGATTATAAAAGAATCCGGTCTCTTTTTTCATATTTGCCCCTATCGTTTTGGATTGATTTTCAGGTTCAGGTTCAAAATGAACCGCTCCCCGTCAAGAGGACAGTGAAATAATTAACGAAAAGTTCACAGCGCTGCGGCGCTGTGGCAACCGCAGATTTCGGTATGAGGCTTTCGGGCCTCATGCCGAAATTTGCGGTTTTCTTATGCCGCTTTGTA
>JAFRPC010000002.1 GCA_017429325.1 Oscillospiraceae bacterium
ACCGACCTGGCTTGGTCGATCCCTTGGCGTATTATCTCGCAGGACGGGCTTGATCTCTTGCTTTGATGTAGCGCCGTATACGAGACCCGTACGTACGGTGCAATGGGAGGGAGGGGCCGAAACCCCTCTCTACCCTATTGCTTATTTGGCTCAGCCCTCCATGTACCGGAACAGGAAGCTCACGACCTGCCCGCGGGTGCAGGTCTCATTGGGGGCAAAGTGGGTCTCGTCCTTGCCGGATGTGACGCCGGTCTCCAGAGCCCAGAGCATGGCCTGGTAGTAGTACTTGCCCGGCTTGACGTCCTCAAAGCTGTGTTCTGTGATGGTGGGCTCCGGGTTCCCGGCAGCGTTCCAGAGGAAGGTGACGACCTGGCCTCTGGTGCAGCCCTCGTTGGGGCCGAAGTGGGTCTCGTCCAGACCGGAGCTCACGCCGGTCCCCACGGCCCAGAGCATCGCCTGGTAATAGAATTTGCCCGGCTTCACGTCCTGGAAGGGCGTCTCGGTGATGGTGGGCTCCGGCTGACCCATGGCGTTCCAGAGGAAAGTCACGACCTGGCCGCGGGTACAGGTCTCGTTGGGGGCGAAGTGGGTCTCGTCTTTGCCGGAGGTGATGTCTGTTTCATAGGCCCAGAGAACTGCGTCATAGTAGTACTTGCCCTCCTTGACGTCCTCGAAGGGATTTGCCAGAGGCATGACCACGGTGTTGGAGTAGCCGCCCAGGACGCTGTTCACATGGGCGCGGACCCGATACTCGTACACGCCGCCCTTGACCGCCGCCTCGTCCGTCCAGCTCGTTTCGGATGCCTTGCTCTTCAGCGCCCAGGTTCCCCAATCGCTGCCATTGAATTCACGGCGGTAGACAAAGTAGAGGGACGCCCCCGGTATCTCGGTCCAGCGCAGCACGTTCTTCCCGTCCAGGACCATGCCCCGAAGCTGGGGCAGCGGCAGGCCGACGTTGACGGCCTCGCCCTTCATCCCGAAGTGCACGCCGTTGTCCGACACCTCAACTTGTACGGTATAGACGCCGGGTTCATCCAGAACGTAACCCCAGGTGGGCGTCGCAACGTAGTAGCCCTCCTGCACCAGGACGCCGTCCCGGTAGAGGTCGTACTGGATCCGCCGGGCCGTGGTCTCGCCGACCATGGTCACGGTCCAGGGGACGAATTCTCCCACCTCGGCGCTGGTCTTCTCGGGGACCACGCTGAGGACCTCCAGCACCGGAACGCTGTCGCCGAGCTTGGCGACCTCCTTCCCGGCCTCGTCCCGCACGTGGACCTTGACCTTGTAGACGCCGCCCTTCGTGGTCGTCCAGGTCGTCTGGTTGGAGGCGCTCCAGGCGGTGGTGGAAATGATGCTTCCGTCCCGATAGATGTCGAAGCTGTACTGCTTCGCGCCGACGCCGCCCTGGATCTCAGCGGTCCAGGTGATAGGCCGGCCCATGACGTTGTTGGGCCGGTCTGCCGTTACGGACACGACGCGCAGACTGTCCTGCGCGTAGCGCACCACGACCCGGGCGCCCTGCACGTCTGCGGTCTTCCCCGCCGCGTCCTTTGCGCTCAGCCAGAGCAGGTATTCGCCGGGCACTTCGGGGGTATAGGTGAGGGTCGGCCTGGTCGTCCAGCTGCCTTCATAGACGAAATCTCCCTCGTGCGCTTCATAGTCCTCCCAACCGACGTCAAAGCAGTACTGTACGGCGCCGGTCGCGCCGACGGCTGTGGCCGTCCAGGTGATGGGCTCGTCCACATAGGCGGAGCTCTTGTTGACGCTGAGCTTCACCATCAGCTTGCCGCTGTGCTCGGCGGCCCAGTGCTCCTCAAAGTCGGGGTCCATGACGCAGATGCCGTGGTCACAGCCGGCGTCTCGGCTGATTTCTCCGCAGCAGTCCTCACAGAGCTCGCACCAGGGACAGAGGACGGAGCAGGCGCTGCAAGCCTGACCGCACGCGGGACAGAGCTCCGCGCACTCCGCGCAGGTCTGGCAGTTTTCGCACAGTTCCACGCAGTTGGCGCAGCGCACCCGGCAGTAGGCGCAGAGCTCCGTGCACTCCTCGCAGAGCTCGCAGAGCTCGCAGATGTCCTTGCAGTTGGAGCAGTTGCCGCACTCCCCGCAGTAGAGCGCACCGCACTCGGAGCAGCTTTCCCGGCAGCTGGGGCAGACCAGGGCGCAGCCGGAGCAGCAGCCGCAGCTCTGGCAGTAGTCGATGGCGTCTTCATAGCAGATCTGGCAGAGGGGGCAGTGGAGTGCGCTGTCCATGCAGCAGCTCATGCACATGCCGCAGTTCTCGCAGAAGCCGTCGCCGCATTCCTCGCAGCAGCCGCAGTTGTCGCAGCGCTTGTGCTTGTCGTTGACGTAGCAGTTGCCGCAGTCGGGGCAGGCGGCGTCCTCGCCCAGATGGCACTCCAGGCACATCTCGCCGCAGCCGTCAGAGCAGCGCCCGCCGCAGTTGAAGCAGCGGTAGCAGAGCAGGCAGCCCTCCTCCTTTGTACACGCATAGCAGTCGGGACAATGGCTGTTCTTGACATAACAGGCGCAGTAGCCGCACATGCCGCAGTCGCTGCAGTAGTCCTCGTACATGCAGTCGGAGCAGAGCATACACTCCGGGCAGTGGTCCACGCTGCCGTCTACGTAGCAGTTGCCGCACTCGCAGCAGGCCAGGCCCTCCTCGATGTGGCAATCCAGGCACATGTCCTCGCAGCCCGCGCCGCACTGGGGGCTGCAGTCGAAGCAGTAGCCGCAGATCAGACAGCCGCCCACCTCCTGGCCGCAGGCGCCGCAGCCGGGGCAGTGCTGGTGGGTGTCCATGGCGCAGTCGAGGCACATGACGCATTCCTCGCAGAAGTCGCCCCAGGACTCACAGGCGCCGCACTCGGTACAGTGGTGCTCGTCGCCGCAGCCATAGCCCATAGCGCAGTGGGGGCCGCCGGAGCAGAGCCAGTCGTCATAGCGCCAAGCGCCGCAGTATACGCATTCCTCGCCGTCCTCGTAGCCGGCGGCGTCGTCCGCCCGGCGGGCCAGGGCGGGGCTGGTGAGGCCCAGCAGCATCCCCAAGACCAGGGCAAAAATCAAAAGCATTTTCAGGGTTTTCTTCATGCAGATAGTTCCTCCTGTGGACTGCCGCTCCCGCGCCTTCGGCCCCTGGGGGCTGTAGGCGCGGGAAGCGGCGCATTTGTATATCAGAGTTGGATCCCCTTTTGCAGGAGCTCCCGGCGCAGGCGGTCTGCGCCGCGGAAGACCAGGGCGTCGATGCCGCAGTAGACCGCGCCCTCGGCGTTGACGGGCACGTCGTCGATGAACAGGCACTCCGAGGCCTCCAGGCCGAAGCGCTCCAGGGCCAGCCGGTAAAAGCGCGGGTCCGGCTTGGTGATGCGCTCATGGGCGGAGATCAGCAGCCGGTCGCCGAAGAAGCGGGACACCGGATAGCGCGGCCAGTATTCGTCGTGGCGCAGGCCCGCGTTGGAGAGCAGATACAGGCCGTAGCCCTTTTGGCTCAGGGCCTCCACCAGCTCGTACATGCCCTCCACCATGACGGGGGGCTCGTCCCAGTGGCAGACCATCCACTCCAGGGTGGGCCAGAGCCGCTCCGGGAAGCGGGGCCGCATGAGCGCCAGAAACTGCCGGTCGTCCAGGACGCCCCGGTCCAGCTGGGCCCACTCAATGCTGCGAAAGAGCTCCTCCCGGATGAGCGCAGCGTCCTCCGGGGACAGCTTCGCCTCTAAGGTGAAGCGCACCGGGTCAAAGTCCACCAGCACGCTCCCCATATCAAACAGAATGTTCCGAATCACGTTTGCTTCTCCTTTTGCTTGTATTCTGTCGCCGTAGGGGCCGATGCCTACATCGGCCCTTCCTACCGGTTTTTGCCCGCAAAGTTCTCCTTTTTTCCCAGCAGCCCCCGGACCTTGGCGGCGAGCTGTTTTCGCTTCTCCCGGCTCACCAGCCGCTCCGAGAGGTCCCTGGCCCCCACGCCGTAGACCAGATAGAGGATCAGGCCCGAGACGATCATAATAAAGACCGTGGAGGCGCAGCGGCGGCCCGAGGCGTTGAGGTTCGTGTAGGACATGCCCTCGTCCTGGACCATGCTCTGGATGATCATGGCGTAGGTCCGCCCGTGGGCGGAGTTGAAGGTGGCGGACATATCGTATTCCGTGAACAGGGCGTTGAAGTTCAGGGCGAAGACGGCCAGCACCGAGGGCAGGATGATGGGCAGCTTCACCCGGATGAAGGTCTTCAGCGGCCCGGCGCCAAGGTTCTTGGCGGCGTCCTCCAGCTCCTCGTCGATGGCGTAGAAGCTCGCCTTGATCATCCGCAGGGAGAAGGGCAGCTTCACCACCATATAGGCGATCACGATCAGGATGCGGACTCGATCTCCGTAGTAGAGGTTCTGGCCGAAGACGTACCAGACGCTGCTGGAGTTGAAGAAGATGCGGTAGGAATAGCAGATCAGGATGGTGGGCAGCAGCCATGGGAAGAGCAGGGCGTATTCCACCAGGGCACTGCGTTTCTTTTTCTTGTGCTTGAAGATGTAGTTGCAGGCCACCACCACGATGATGCAGGCCAGGGCCGCGGCGATGACCGAGAGGACAAAGCTGGTCTGGATGCCGCCCAAGGTGTCCTTGTTGGCGAAGACGCCGGTGATGGCGCCCTCCCGGACCTTCATCTTGCCGCTGGCGGCCTGGTACTGGTAGTCCTGGGAGCCGAAGTAGTTGAGGAAGGTCCAGCCGCCGTTGGTGAGGTTCCGGGACTTCACGGACTCCCAGGAGCGGAAGGAGAACACCACGATCATCACCACCGGCGTCATGTAGATGATGAAAAGCAGGTAGGCGTAGATGTGGGCCAGGACGTTGGCAACCGGATTGGTGATTTTCTGCTTCTGGAGCTTGGCCTTGGTCTTGGAGACGGAGAGGTAGTGGCCCTTGCGCTCATAGCGGGAGAGCACCGTCAGCAGGATGATGGTGAAGGCCGCCAGAATGATGCTCAGCAGGGCGGCTCTGGCCTGGGGGAAGGCCTCGTCGGCGGTGGAGGACCCGGCCAGGCGGACGATCTCTGGGTTGATGGAGTCGTAGCCCAGCAGGGTCGGAGCGCTCATGGCGCACAGGCCCGTGATGAAGACCATGACCGTCAGGCTGAACAGGGTGGGCAGCAGGGTGGGAAAGACCACCTTGAACAGGACCTTGAAGGGGCTGGCTCCCATGTTCCGGGCCGCCTCCACGGTGTTGTAGTCAATGCCGCGGATGGCGTTGCGCAGAAAGAGCATGTGGTTGGAGGTGCAGGCGAAGGTCATGGTGAAGAGCACCGCGTTGAAGCCCGAGAACCACTTGGCGCTGAAGCCGGGGAAGGCGTTTTTCAGCATGGTGGTCAGGATGCCGTCGCCCGCGTAGAGGAACATATAGCCCGTGACCAGGGCGACGCCGGAGTAGATCATGGTGGTCATGTAGCCCAGCCGCAGGATGCGGGCGCCCTTGATGTCGAAGTACTCCGTCAGCAGGACGATGGAGATGCCGACGAAGTTCACCGTGACCACCAGCAGCACCGCTAACTTCAGGGAGTTGAGCACGTATTTGCCCATGTTGCCCGCCAGGAAGAAACGGATGACCGCGAAGGGGTCCGTCTTGCCGCTGGCGTCCTTGGTGGTGAAGATGCTGGTCAGGGTGTCCAGACAGGGCAGGAGCATGAAGCCCAGGAACAGATAGAGAAAGAGCAGCCCGCCGATCAGGCGGATGATGCGGGTGGAGTCGAAGGGCTTAGTCCCGAGTCTGGCGTTCATGACTGCCCCTCCTCCCCGGAGGGCGCGTAGCTCATGAGGTCCGCGGGGTCCAGGTTGACCTGGACCGTCTCGCCGGGCTCATAGATGTGAACGCCGTCGTTGCGCTCCATGACCTTGATGCTCTGGCTGCCCAGGTCGATATAGTACTTGATGTACAGGCCGTAATACTCCCGGGACTCCACCCGGCCCGGCAGGGCCACGGTCCCGGGCCGGGCCGTCTCGTTGACGTGGACCCGCTCCAGCCGGACGTAGTGATGCCAGGCCGGGTCCAGCTTTGCCCCGGCCTCCATAAGCTTCTGCACCACGGGGCCGGACAGGCGGTTGATGTCGCCGATGAAGTTGCAGACGAACTCCGTGGCGGAGTGGTTGTAGATGTCGTTGGGGGTGCCGATCTGCTCGATGACGCCCTTGTTGAAGACCGCGATGCGGTCCGAGAGAGTCAGGGCCTCCTCCTGGTCGTGGGTGACGTAGATGGAGGTGATGCCGAACTCCCGCTGCATCTTTTTGAGCTCCTCCCGGAGCTGGACCCGGAGCTTGGCGTCTAAGTTGCTCAGGGGCTCGTCCAGGCAGATGATGTCCGGCTCCGTCACCAGGGCCCGGGCGATGGCGACGCGCTGCTGCTGGCCGCCGGAGAGCTGGGAGACGGCCTTGGAGAGCTGTTCGTCGCTCAGGTCCACCTTCCGGGCGATGCCCCGGACCTTCCGGTCGATCTCGTCCTTCTTCAGCTTTTTGATCTTGAGGCCGAAGGCGATGTTGTCATAGACCGTCATGGTGGGGAAGAGGGCGTAGCTCTGGAAGACGATGCCGATGTTGCGCTTCTCGATGGGAACGTCGGTGATGTCCTTGTCCCGGACAAAGACCCGGCCCTCGCTGGGGGTGATAAAGCCGGTGAGGGTCCGGAGGGTGGTGGTCTTGCCGCAGCCCGAGGGCCCTAAGAAGGTGAAGAACTCGCCCTCGCTGACCTGGACGTTGATCTTGTGCAGGGCCGTAAAATCGCCGAATCGTACGACGATGTCTCTGAGTTGGATCATGGTCATTCTCTCCTTTTTCCGGTTGATAAAACGTATGGCGAACCCGAAGATTCGCCATACGTTTTCAGACTGCGGAGCTTATTCGGCCTTCTGGGTCAGGGTCGTCCAGTCGAGATTCTCCCAGTCGGGCTCGGCGGGAGCGCCGTCGTCCACCCAGTAGAAGCCCAGGTTGGTCAGAATATTGGTCCACTCGGCGGAATGGGCGGCCACGTACTCGGCGTAGTTCATGTCGGTGCCCTCCACCGGGTTGGTGGCAAAGTTCTTGATGGTGTAGATGGCGGGGGTCTTGGCGTAGATCTTGGCAGCAGCGTCCTTGTTGCAGGGATAGGTGTCCCATTCCTCGGCCCAGGCAGCCTGGAAGTCGGCGCCGCCGAACCACTCGGCAAAGCGGCGGACCTGCTCGGTCTGGGCGTCGGTGCGGCCTTCCTTCTCCACGATGCCCACGTACTCGTTGATGTAGTAGGTGCCGTCGTCGATCTCTACCAGAGCCCAGTTCTCAGGCTCGAGGCCGCCCTTCAGGGGCTTGTCGGAGCCGTTGGCGGCTGCGTCGATCTGGCCGTAGAGGGCGGAGGAGTAGTACTCGGAGATGGCCACGTCGCCGCGGTTCAGGGGGTCAAAGCCGTACTTGAAGTCGTCGCCGCCGGAGATGCCCTCGGCGCAGAACTTCCACAGAGTCTTCCAGCCGTCGATGGAGATGCCGCCGGCGGGGGAGCTGGGGTCCACGAAGGCATAGAGCATGGCGGAGTTGATGTTGGCGTTGGTGGTGCCGCCGACCTTGTTCTGGCGATACCAGGTGTAGCCGGAGTTCACCACGTCGGCCCAGTGGGCGAAGTGGAGGGTCTGGCCGTTGGTGCCGAGCTCGTCGGTCCGGTACAGCATCAGCACGTTCTGGACCACCAGACCGTAGGCCTTGCCCTCATACTTGTAATCGACCTTGTCGGCCCAGGTGGGGGTCCAGCTCAGGAGCTTGAGGTTCTCGTACTGGCCGTTGATGATCTGGCCCCAGCGGGTCTCGTTCAGACCGAAGATCACGTCGGCGTCCTTCTTCTCGTTGGCAGCCTGCACGGCGGCGGCGTCGCCGGAGATGACGGAGTTGTCGTCGATGCTGACCTTGAAGCCGGCCTCCTCAGCCTTCTTGACGAACCACTCCACGCGGTCGGTGGAGTTGGAGTTGGAGTAGATGCGGATGGTGTAGCTCTGGTCGGGCTCTACGCTGGGCTTGTCTTCGGGTTTGGCCTCAGTCTCCTTGCTGCCGGTCTGGGAGCAGGCGGCCAGGGAGAAGACCACGCACAGTGCAAGAATGAGACATAAGATTTTTTTCATGATTCCTTATCCTTTCTTTGGTTTGGCGGTTCTTCCGCTCTGGGCGTATCATAGCACAATTTCATTGGTTTTTCAACAGTTATTTCGGCAAGCGCGGCAGAGCGGGCCGCCTTGACGGAACTGTTCCGCCCAGCTCCCTGCGTAGGGCGGCCAGAGCTCTGGCCGCCGTTCTCCCTTTCAGACAGCGCGGCGGCCTGCGGTCAGGCCGCCCTGCGACCCGAGGACCGAAAAGTTACCTTGACAGGGGGGCAAAGCGTGATATAATGAAAGTGAAAAATTTTCAAAAAAAACAAAAAACCTGTCAACCAAATCGAGGGCTGATGCGTCTATAATAGAGAAGGCATTGGTTCGCCCCAAAACACCTCCCACAAAAAAAGAAGAAAGGAACGAAAACGATGAAAACACGGATTCTCTCTCTGGCTTTGGCGCTGATCCTGGTGTTCAGCGTCATCACCCTGCCTGTCCACGCGGCAACCGCCAAGGACGTACAGGCCTACCTGAAAAGCATTGCCCAGGAGGGCAGCTACAGCAGCCAGGACCAGGCCTGGTACAATGGCTTCAAAATCGGCAGCAACAACTATGGCAATTTCTATTTCATCATCGGCTACATGGAAAGCACCAAGTACGTCCATATGTCCATCATCTTTGACGCTACCAACGACAACTATTTCAGCTACGAGGTGACGTGGAAGATCTCCAGCAATCCCTCCCCGACCTATTACGGCTTCGTGGAGCTCTACGACAACGATAACCCCGCCAACGATACCAAGGGCACCGTTACCCTGCCCGCGGGCTACAACGGCAGCGCCTACACTTCCTTCTACTCCTTCACCGGCAACACCGATTACAAATCCACCATGCTGGACCTGGCGAGCAGCTTTATGCCCGGCGTGGTGGAGTTCACCCGGGCCGTCATCAACGACAACGACTACGCCCTGAAGGACCTGGGCATGACCGGCTACAAGAAATGCGACTTTGTCCACGCCTACGACCACGGCCAGGTGACGAAGGCGCCTACCTGCGGGACCAGCGGCACCATGACCTACACCTGCCGCGTCTGCGGCGCCACCGCCACCGAGGAGATCGAGCCCACCGGGGACCACAGCTGGGACAACGGCACAGTGTACACAGCCGCCACCTGCACCAAGAACGGCATCAAGCGTTACACCTGCACGGTCTGCCACACCACCCGGGACGAGACCATCCCTGCCACCGGCGTCCACACCTGGGACGCGGGTGTCATCGTGACGGAGCCCACCTGCACCCAGCCCGGCCTGCGGCGGAAGACCTGCTCCGTCTGCAAGTCGGCCACCCTGGACGAGACCATCCCCGCCACTGGCGTCCATAGCTGGGACGCGGGCGTCGTCGTGACGGAGCCCACCTGCACCCAGCCCGGCCTGCGGCGGAAGACCTGCTCCGTCTGTAAGACGGCCACCCTGGACGAGACCATCCCCGCCACCGGCGTCCACACCTGGGACGCGGGCGTCGTCGTGACGGAGCCTACCTGCACCCAGCCCGGCCTGCGGCGGCTGACCTGCTCCGTCTGCAAGACGGCCACCTTTAACGAGGCCATCCCCGCCCTGGGCCACGCCTGGACCCTGACGGAAATCCTGAACGAGGCCGAGGAGGGCGGCCACGCCAGCATGGGCTTCTACACCTGCTCCCGCTGCAATGAGACCAAGGAGGCCCGGCTCTGCGCCGCCGAGGTCTTCACCGACATGCCCAAGGAGGGGAACTGGGCCCATGACCCCATCGACTGGGCCTACTTTAACGGCATCACGGCGGGCAAGACCGACAACAGCTTTGCCCCCAAGGACACCGTGACCCGGGCTGAGGCCGTGAGCTTTCTCTGGCGGACCCTGGGCAAGCCGGAGCCGACCACAGAGGAGAACCCCTTCACCGACGTGCCGGAGGGCAAGTACTACACCCTGCCGGTGCTCTGGGCCTTTGAAAACGGCATCACCAGCGGCACCACCGAGACCACCTTCGGGCCCAAGGACAAGTGTACCCGCTCCCAGATCATGGTCTTCATCTGGGCCGCCGCGGGCAAGCCGGAGCCGACCTTAGAGGAGAACCCCTTTACCGACGTGCCGGAGGGCAAGAGCTACACCAAGGCCGTGCTCTGGGCCTATGAGAACGGCATCACCAGCGGCATCGACGAAGGCCTCTACGGGCCGAAGAACTCCTGCACCCGCGCCCAAATCGTGGCCTTCCTCTACAAGGCCCTGCCCTTCCTGACCGCCCACGAGGAGCCGGAGCCGGAATTCCTGGAATGGCACTGGCTTTCCGGTGGCGAAATGGACCGGAACGACCTGGGCATCGGCGGGGCGGACTACCTTTGGGTCACAGTCCGCGGCAGCCAGGTCCCGGAACTCAGCACGGACGATCCCGATGTCGTGCAGCTGAGCTATGAGGCTAAACAAGAGAGCGATATTGCCGATGCGATTACCTATGTGTGGAAAGTCGAAGTTATCGGCAACGGCACGGCGCACATCAACTGCACGCTGGACGGCGAAGCGGTCCAGGCCCTGACCATCGACTGCGAGGCCGTTGCCTTCCGGGACGCCTGGTGGATCACGGACGAGGGAGAAGACGTGCCGGAGGAGATCACCGTAGAGGATGGGGCGCAGGCGCATCTGTTCGTGGTCATGCACTACTCCGAGCCCATTCCGGGCGAGGACGGCATGGACCCGACTGCCTGGGAGCTGCCGACCATCTATACGGACGCGCCGGAGCGTCTGAGCCTTACGTTAGCCGCCCTGATGCCGCCCAGTTACGTTGCAGCCTATGACAGAGGCTTCCTCTGGAACGGGACGGTCAGCGGTTCGGGACCGGTCCACGTCTTCATTGAGCTGAACGGAGAGCTTGTCAAAACACTGACTGTGAACGTGCCGTAACAGGATTTTGAGGGCCGATGTGGGCATACTTCGTGACTCTTCGAGTTCGGCCCCTACGAAAAACCCAGAGCTGCCTTTGAGGCAGTTCTGGGTTTTTAATCTGAAAAAATTTTTTGAAAGTGTCAACCGTTTTGTGGTATGATGTGTCTAACAAGCAGAAGCCATGAAACGGAGGCGGTCTGCTTGGAGGACAGCGATTTTTACACGTGCTACCGGGCCTTGATCCAGTCTTACTGCCTGAGCAGGGACCAGACGGAAGCCCAGTTAGCCGAGATCCTGCGGCGCGTCCGCGCCCGCTTGGCTGCACCGGCGCCAAACAAACCGGGGCCAGAGACAGACAGGAGGATACCGCCATGAACGACATGCAAGCACCCGGCAGAGTGGAAGCTTTCGCCGACCTGGTGGCGGGCGCCAAACTCGGCGAGCAGGACGCCTTTACCGCCCTGTATGAGGCCACGAGCCAGGAGGTCTACCGCATGGTCCGCACCATGGTTCGCAGCGAGGACCTGGCGCTGGACGTACAGCAGGATATCTATGTCCACGCCTTCACCCACCTGGACCAGTTGACCGACGCCTCCAAATTCCGCCCCTGGCTGCGCTCCATCACCGTGAACCTCACCCGCAACGAGCTTCGGAAACGGACGCCGGTGCTCTTTTCGGAGCTGGAGGCCCCGGAGGGCGGCGCTGTGCCGGAGCTGCCGGACCTGCGGCCCGAGAGTTCTCCGGAGCTGGCCCTGGAGCAGAAGGAGACGTCGGCCTATGTCCGGGAGATCCTGGACGGGCTGACTCCGGGACAGCGGATGCTGGTGGGCATGTACTACTATGAGCAGATCCCCGTCACGGAAATCGCCAGGGAGCTGGAGATCAGTCCCGGCACCGTCAAGACCCAGCTCTACCGCAGCCGGAAAAAGATAGAGGCCGCTGTGAAACGGCTGGAGGACCGGGGCGTGAAGCTCTTCGGCCTGGCGCCGCTGCCCTTCCTGGCAGCCCTGCTGAAGCGGCAGGCGCCCGCCGCGGAGGCCGGGCGGGAGGTCCTGACCGGCGCCCTCGCCAAGTCCGGCGTCGTGTCCGAGACCGTGGCCGTCCACCTGAGCCGCCGCTTCTTCCAGACGGCCCTGGGCCGGGTCCTGCTGGGCTTGCTGACCGCCGCGGCCCTCGGCGGCGGCGCCGCGGCCTGGAACTGGTATCAGTCCCAGCAGCGCCCCATGGGGGACTACCAGCCCCCGGAGACCTTCGACCTGCTTCTTCTGGCCTCCGACGAGGATCTGACCGAAACATCGACGGTCCCCACGGCTCCCACCCTCCCCTTTGACAGCGCCGAGGACCTGACGGAGCCGACCACGGAGCCCCCCGTGACAACGGAAGCGCCTGAGACCACGGAGCCTCCCACGGAACCGCCCACGGAACCACCGACGGAACCGCCGACGCAGCCGCCCACGGAGCCGCCGACGCAACCGCCTGCGGAACCGGAGACGGAACCGCCCGCCGAATCCACCGACCCCGTAGGGGCCGATGCCCACATCGGCCCTGAACCTACCGAACCTACCGCTCCTACCGAAGTTGCCGTTCCCACGGACCCAACTGAAACCGCCCCCGACACAGGCCAGCTTCCCACGGAGCTTCCCTACCCGCCCAAGCCGACCAACACGACGATCTCTCTCGGGGAAACCTGGACCTATCACCATGAGAGCGGTCCGGCCGCGCATTTAGTCTTTATTATTGACAATCAGTCCATCGGCACGCAGGAAAACGGCATCGCCGATCTCAGCTTTACCCCGGATCATGCCGGAAGCTTTGTAATTTATTACAGATATTTGCCAAACGGCTTTATGATGAACTGGGTCACATTAACTGTAACAGGAGGAACAGACAAATGAAGAAGCAATTTTTCAGACATTTTCGAAGAGCCCTGTCGCTGCTGCTCTGCGCGGCGCTGCTGGCTTCGCTTTTCACAGTCTTCGCCGTCAAGGAGACGGATTTCCAGTTGATCCTGGACGCCGGAGACCGGTCTGTCTGCGGCGTGTATCTGGTAACGCAGCCAAAATTCTATGCGGAAACCGTCTATCCCTTTGACGGCGACTATGCGCTTTACAGGGATATTCAAACGGGTGGCTTCGGGATCGTGGACTATCGCGGCAATATCATTGTCAGTCCGCGCACAGAAGCGCCGTACCCGGTCAAATACCTTTGCGATAACCGGATCATGTGGAGCGAACATTTATATGAAATAGATTGGCAAGGACAACTGCCATACTACGCATACGGCTATCTGGGCGACAACCAGGGGAATGTCCTGCCGGGTCTGGAGGAGGTTGGGATCAAGCAAAGGAACTGCGGTGTCTGCCAGGACCGTGTGACTGGCGAGCAATACGTGTGGATCGGACAATTTGATGTAAGAGGAACTGAAAAACAGGGGAATACAGGATATGTCCCAATGGCCAGACGTTTGGTGAACTCTGACGGCGCGATTCTCTATTATAGCAATGACATTTTTATGACTGTGCCTGTGAACGGTGTCTGCGTGTGCTGTGAGGTGGGAGGCCGATCTTACGGGCTGAAAGACGTTACAGGCGCAGAGCTGATCCCCATGAATTGTGATTATTTGCGCTTTTTGACCACTGACCTGGTGCTGTGCTTGCAAAACCAGGCATGGACCGTTCGGCGAACCGACGGCGGCGTTGCCAGAGAGCTGCCGTACGACAGTATGAGCAATACAGCGTATGGGATTATCGCGAAAAAGGACGGAAAATGGGGTGTGCTCAATACGGATTTAGACGTGATAATCCCGCTGGAATATGATTCTGTCCAAATCTGCGACTGTCCGCCCTTCCGGTTTATCGGGACCGTGGGAGAAACGGAATACATGATCTCAGAGAATCCGGAA
>JAFRPC010000037.1 GCA_017429325.1 Oscillospiraceae bacterium
ACAAATGGCGATTACGAGCAAGAGACTCGCACAAGCCGGATATTACAGTCTATCCGACAGGTACGAGTCCCTGCACTTATGCGATTGAACCGCCGTGTACCGAACGGTACGCACGGTGGTGTGGGAGGTCGCTCACTCAACGAATGGGTGAGCTCCTACCCGATTTTGGCTCAGCCCTGAGAGAGGCCGGTGAATTCCAGAGGCGCTTCCGCTGTGATCTCCACCGCTGCCGTCTCCAATTCTGACGACAGGGTTTTCAGAAACGCTTCCGCAGCTTCGCCCCGCTGATTGATGTACAGGGCGATCTGGAAGCCTTCGGGGTCCTGACAGAACAGGGCCGTACCGTCCGGGGTCGTTTCAAACCAAAGGTCGGTGCGCTCGCCCTGGGCTTCGCGCCGGGTCAGCTGAAAGCCGCCGACGTTCTCATAGTCGTCGCAGTAGTCCTCGATCCAGAGCTGGACCGTCACGCCGTCCGCTTCCCGCGTATACGCGAGGTCCCGGTACAGGCCGGTCAGATCTGTTTCGGGATCCGCGAGCTGCTGCGCGGACAGGTTCATGCCGTATTTTTCCCTACATGTAAAGCCCAGCGCTTCCAGGCGATCCGGGAGTTTGAGGACGCGGACGGTGCTTGTGGCCCTGCGCTCGATGGGCACGCCGGAATCCGCCAGGGTCACGTGGGAAGCAGCCTCCTCCGCCCGGGCAAAGCTCCGGTCAGAGCTGACGACCAGGATGCAGTGCAGGGCCTCGCTGCGGCAGAACAGGTGGAAGGTCTCGCCGAGGGATGGCTCCTGCACCCGCAGCCACACCGTCTCCATGCCGTTGAGTTTCCCTTCCCGGACCAGCTCTGTCTCATAGCGGGTATAATAGTCCCGATAGCCCAGCCCGTCCCGGTCCAGGACCTCGATGCAGAGCAGCTCGTTTTCCTCTGTGATGGGGAAGTACCGGACGTAGGCTGACTCCAGCGTTTCCGCATCCAGAGTGGACTGGCTCTCAGGGCTCCGGGTCTCCAGGAGCTCCTTCAGCGTCAGACTGCCGCCGTCCTTGCGCTGGGGCAGGGACCAGCCGTTCAGGGTGAAGCCGATATAGTTTCCGGCGCCCTGGTCTTCCAGTTGGATGTCATTTTGTGAGATCACCGTGCCGTTCTCGGACTGCGCTGTGCGCGACAGCCGGAACCAGCTGGCTGCGGCATAGGCGGCGCCGGAGAGCAGCAGCACCGTAAGGGCTGCCGCGGCGGCCCAAACGCCCCACCGAATGGAGCGCCGGGCCTTTTCCTGCCCGTTTGGAATGTTCAGCAGACGGTCTTCGGCTTCGGCAGAGGGCTGAAGCCGGGAAAACGCCCGGCGATATTGCTCGTTTGTCATGATTTGGTTTCCTCCGTTAATTCAGATTTTAGTTGGTTCCGGCCCCGGAACAAGCGCATTTTGACTGCGGCCTGGCTGATGTGCAGCAGGCTCGCGATCTCCTTGATGGACAGGTCCTCATAGTAGTGCATGTGAATGACTGTCCGCAGGGCTTCGGGCAGCCGCATCACGGCGGACACCAGCTCGCGGTCCTCCGGCTGCGCCGCCGCGGCGAGGGCCTCCGGGTCCTCTAAGGAGAGAGGTCCCCTTGCCCTGCTACGGAGCAGACTGCGGCTCTCGTTGACTGTCACCTTTGTCAGCCATTTGTCAATGTGTACAGCGTCACGAAAGGCCGCGGGATGCTTCCAGAGCTTCAGGAAAACGTTCTGCATCACGTCCTCCGCGTCCTGCCGCTGCCGGGTAAAGGACAGGGCCAGCAAAAATACCCGGCGGCTGTTGCGGTCAACGGCCTCAAGATAGACTTGTCTGTCCAAGTCGGCGCCACCTGCCTTTGTTTGGATTATGGGTCTGCTTGAATCAATCGTGAAAGGTCCTTTCACCTATTATAACGCAGAAAGGCGGAAAAAGGTAACAGGGCGAAATCGTTTTTCAACGAAAACGGCCCTCTGTGTTCTGAACCATAAGGTCAACACAGAGAGCCGTGAAACGATACGCTTCTCAATTCTCAATTTCGCACGGGGACGGGGGACGCGGATTCTTCGCTCCGCTCAGAATGACCCGCCGTAGGGGCCGCTCTTACCCGAAGGGTGAGGCTGTTCGCCGGGCTCAGGTATCGAGGCTGATATTAAACCAGTCGTCCTCGGTGGAGATTAGCCATTCCAGGCCTCTTTTGCGTTCCACTACGTTGCTGGGGATCAGGCCGCCGATGTTTGTTTCGGGCTTGATGCGCTGCTCCGTCACCGCCCAGTCATAGCGGTAGTACAGGTCCAGCATATCCAGGATCTCTTCAATATCCCGCAGCTTACACTTGCTTTTGAAGTCCTCCACGTCCTTGCAGGAGGCGATGGTCTGGATGATGAAATTGCAGTCGCACAGCGCTCCGCCGTCCCGGATGTCGTCCACAAGTCCCAGGGCATTGGATATACTCGTTGTTCTTTTCTCTTCGCTCCAACTGCTTTTGGGTGCTGGCGTCCATCGCAAATCCGCCTCCTTTTACTTCTCACTTCTTACTTCTCAATTCTTCGCGTAAAAAATCCCTCCGCGGGCGGTGCGCCTGCGGAGAGATTTTTTGCCTTACTTCTTGAAGATGGAGAAGATGGCGTCGATGTCGTTGATGTCGTTCTCGCCGGAGGCCGTGGAGACGGGAGCGGGGGCCGGGCGGGCGGGGGCCGGGCGGGCCGGAGCGGCGGGGCGGCTGTTGAGGTCGCTGCTCAGATTGGAGAAGGTGCGGCGCTCGGGCTTCTGCTCCTCGGGCTTCTTCTCGGTGTCGAAGCCGGTGGCAATGACGGTGACGCGCATCTCGTCCTCAAACTCGTCGGAGAAGGTGGCGCCGAAGATGATGTTGGCCTCGGGATTGGCAGCCTCCATGACGATGTTGGAGGCGGTCTCCACGTCGTCCAGGCTCAGGTCCTGAGAACCGGTGACGTTGATCAGCACGCCGGTGGCGCCGTTGATGGAGGTCTCCAGCAGGGGAGAGGCCACGGCCTTCAGGGCGGCCTCCTCGGCCTTGTCGCGGCCGGAGGCGGTGCCCACGCCCATGTGGGCGCGTCCGGCGTTCTTCATGACGGCGGAGACGTCGGCGAAGTCCAGGTTGATGATGACCCGCTCAGAGTAGCTGACCAGCTCGGAAATGGAGGTGACAGCCTGCTTGAGCACGTCGTCGGCGATGCCGAAGGCGTTGGCAAAGGTGATCTTCTGGTCGGTGACGTACTTCAGCCTATCGTTGGGGATGACAATGAGGGAGTCCACCTTCTCGGACAGGGCCTTGATGCCCTCCTCGGCCTGGCGCATCCGGTTGGCGCCCTCGAAGCGGAAGGGCTTGGTGACGACGCCCACGGTGAGGATCCCGGCCTCGTGGGCCAGGTCCGCGATGATGGGAGCCGCGCCGGTGCCGGTGCCGCCGCCCATACCGGCGGTGATGAAGACCATGTCGGCGCCCTCGAGCACCTTGGCGATGGCGGCCCGGGATTCCTCGGCAGACTTCTTGCCAATCTCGGGCTTGGAGCCGGCGCCCATGCCGCCGGTGAGCTTCTCACCGATGGGGACCTTGTTGGGGCACTTGGACTTGTTGAGATCCTGCCGATCGGTGTTGACCACCAGGAAATCCACGCCCTCGACGCCGGCGGCCAGCATCCGGTTGACGACGTTGTTGCCGGCGCCGCCAACGCCGATGACCTTGATATTTACAACTTTTTCAGGATAGTCTGCCATGCGATTCATCCTCCTATGTATCTGTAATCCATAATGGTAATGTATGATGTAGTCTGCGCACAAAGGGCGCTTTTATACTGTTCTATTCTATCGTGATTTTGCTCATTGGTCAATAGAAAAATCTGTTTTTTTGCAAAATTTTTATTTTTTTTACTGGAATTCCATGAAATGGGCTTTTTTGTCCTCGTTGAAGGTCAGGTCGATGGTGCCGGAGCGGCGCTGGATCTCCTTCTCCTCCAGGGCGGCCTCTAAGAAGCGGAGCTTGTAGTCCAGCTCCTCCACGGTGCCCAGGCGGATCTCGTAGCGGGTCCCATACCAGAGGGTCAGGTCGTAGGATGTGCTCACGTCCACCCGGACGATCTCCTTGGCAAAGGGCGTCTGCTCCAGGGCCGGGATGAGCTCCAGGATCACCTTCTGCTTGGCGGCGATCTCCGACAGGTCCGCGCCGTCGGCGGCGGAGGGCTTGAGCCAGTCGCCGGGCTGGGGGACCTGGATGGGCATTCCGGTGACGACCAGATGGGAGCGGACCGCCTGCTCGGAGGCGGCCTCCAAAATGCGCCCCTCCCGGCTCATGAGCCACCAGCCGCCGGTCTCGTCCTGGATGCCGTAGGTGACTTCAAACTCCGAGACGGTGATGACGACGGTGCCGGGAAACTGAATTTTGATTTGGATCTCGTTGACATAGGGCAGGGCGGCGTGGATGCGGGAGGCCACGGTGGCCTTGCTGAGGCTCAGCAGGTTGTCGTCCAGATGGATGCCGGAGGCCTTGATGATGTCCCCCGCCGTGTAGCAGCTGTGGCCCTCCACCAGGGCCGGAGCCGTCTCCGGGGGAGTGGGCTGGGCGGTCTCAGGCGCTTCGGTCTCAGACGGGGCGGTCTCGCCGCCCTCAGTCTCAGGCGCCGCGGTCTCACCCTCGCCCGTAGGGAGCTCCCCGGTGCCGGTGGGGGCGGTCTCGCCGGAGGCAAGGGACGCGGCCTCGCTGACGGGCGGGGCTGTGGTCTCCAGGGGGACCGGGACGGCGGGCTCCACGCCCGTGAACACGACCTCAATGTGCTTGACCTTGAAGAAGATGACCATGCTCAGGACGATGACCGCCACCACAGCCAGCATCGTGACGAATTTGAAGCCAAAGTTCGTGTTGTAGACCCGGTGGGGCTTCTTCTTCCGGTGCTTTTTTGCGGCCTCCGGCTCCGGTTCTTCTGTCCGCTGGCGCTGGCGCTGCTCCGCCTGACGGCGCTTGCGCTGCTCGGCCTGCTGGCGCTTACGTTCGTCGGCCTGCTGGCGCTTGCGCTCGTCGGCCTGCTTCCGGGCCGCCTTCGCGGCTGCGCGGTCCCTGGCGGGAGCCTGCCGTTCGGCGGCGGCGCTCCGGGTCTGCCGGGCCGTGCCCCTGTCCCGGGCCGGAGCTGCGTCCCGGCTCCGGGTCTGCTCCGGCGAGCGGGTCCGGGTCTGCTCTGGCGAGCGCATCCGTTCCCGGCGCTCCGCCTCCCGGGTGGAGGCGCTGCCGGTGCGGGGACGGCTGTCCCTGGGCCGGGAGGCCGGGGTCCGGGGCTTTTCCCGCGTGACGGCGGCCCGACCGCGTTCCGCCGGGCGTCTGTTGTTGTCGTGTTCCATCGTATTATCTCCAGTTTTGTCTGTCAAATATTTACAGGGAAGTGAGGCCGGCTGATAGCCGGCGCTACAGGCGGGGCACGGCGGCGGACGGCGGGCGGCCAATGACCGCCCCTACAGGCGGGTCTGTTGCCTGTTGCCCGTTGCCTGTTGCCTCGTCCGGGCGGGGCACGGCGGCCAGAGGTCTGGCCGCCCTTGATCGCTTATGCTTCCACCCGAACCTCTGCGCCCAAGGCGCGGAGGCGTGCTGCGAAGTCGGCGTAGCCCCGGTCCAGGTGCCAGGCCTGGGTGATGCGGCTCTCGCCCTCAGCGCCTAAGGCGGCGCAGACCATGGCCGCGGCCCCCCGCAGGTCGGTGGCGGCCATTTCCGCGCCGTGGAGCTTCGCCGTCCCGTGGACGACGGCCCGGCGGCCTGACAGCTCGATCTGTGCGCCCATGGCCCGCAGGGCGGGGACGTGGCGGAAGCGGTCCTCGAAGACCGTCTCAGAGAAGAGCGTCCGCCCTTGGGCCCGGAGCAGGGCCGCCATCATGGGGGCCTGGGCGTCGGTGGGGAAGGCGGGGTAGGGGCCCGTGACGACGGGCTCCGGGGCCTGCAGGGCTCCGGCCCGAAGACTCAGGGCGGCGGGTTCACGGGTCAGCTCGCAGCCCGCCTGCTCCAAGGTCCGGAGCACGGGCTCTAACTGGGCGGGGCAGAGCCCCGTCAGCCGCAGGGTCCCGCCCGCGGCGGCCACGGCGCAGAGCCAGGTGGCGGCCTCCATCCGGTCCGGGAGGACCCGGTGGACGGCCCCGTGGAGCGGGGCGGGGGTGATGCGGACGCAGGCGCTTCCGGCCCCGGTGACGCGAGCCCCGCAGGCGTTCAGGAAGGCGGCCAGGTCCCGGATTTCCGGCTCCCGGGCCGCGCCGCAGATGCGGACGGGTCCCGAGGCCCCCAGGGCGGCCAGCATCAGGTTTTCGGTGGCGCCGACGCTGGGGTAGGGGAGACGGACCGTACCGGCGCGGGGCCTGCCCCGGCAGCGGAGCAGGCAGTCCTCCCGGCGGACCTCCACCCCTAAGGCCTCCAGGCCCTTAAGATGCAGGTCCAGGGGCCGGGCCCCTAAGACGCAGCCCCCCGGCAGGGGGATCTCCGCCTGACCGCAGCGGCCCAGCAGAGCCCCCAGCAGCAGCACCGAGGAGCGGAGCTGCCCCGCCAGGGCGGGGTCCGGGTCCGTCCGGGGCGGGGCGGCGGCATCGAGGAAAAGCGTATCTCCCGCCGCCCGGCAGGAGAGCCCTAAGCCCTCCAGCAAGGCGCAGCTCACGCGCAGGTCCCGGATAGACGGACAGCCCAGCAGGACGCTTCGCCCCGGCACCGCCGCAGCGGCGGCCAGCAGGGGCAGCACGGCGTTCTTGCTCCCCTGGACGGCGAGCGTCCCGTGGAGCGGCTGCCCGCCGGTGATACAGAGCGTTTCCAATGACCGTCCCTCCCGCACAGTTTTTTCCATTCTATGCGGCGGGGGCGGAGAAAGTGCAGGGTCCAGGATCCGTTTATTTGCCTTCGGCCAGTAGGGGCCGATGCCTACATCGGCCCTTTCTATTTGCTTTCGGCCAGTTCCAGGATGGTGTTGAGGATGCGCTCGGCGCTGTCCACCACGGCCATTTTCTGCAGGGCCTCCCGCATGGCCTGACGCCGGGGGGCGTCCTGCATCAGCGCCCGGACGGTCTCATAGAGAGCCTCGGCGGTGAGGCCCTGCTCGTTCAGCACCAGGGCCGCGCCCTGGCGCTCCAGCACCCGGGCGTTCTTGTCCTGGTGGTTGTCGGTGACGTTGGGGGAGGGGACGATGATGCAGGGGGTCCCGGCGGCCTCGATCTCGTTGAGGGAGGAGGCCCCGGCCCGGGTGATGATGAGGTCCGCCGCGGCCATCAGGTCCGGCATGTTGTGGATGTACTCCCGCATGTCCAGCTCCGGGTGGGCTTTCAGGTCCACGCCCTTCTCGGCCACCAGCTCCGGCATCCAGCGCCAGCCGTAGGAGCCGGTGGCGTGGACGTGGCGCCAGGGACAGCCGTCCCGGACCTCCAAGGCCAGGAAGTCGGCCATACGCTTGTTCATCTCCCGGGCCCCTAAGCTGCCCCAGGCGGAGACCAAAAGGGGCTCCTCGCCGAGGCCCAGCCTGGCCCGGGCCTCGGCCCGGGTGGTGTAGAGGAATTCCTGACGCACCGGCATCCCTACCACCTGCACCCGCTCCGGGTGCTTGTAGTAGGCCCGGCTCTCCTCGAAGCAGACCATGATGCGGCTGGCACTGTCGGCCACCATGCGGGTGGTGAGACCGGGCAGGGCGTTGGCCTCGTGGACCGCCGTGGGGACGCCTCGCTTGGCCCCCTGCCGCAGCATGGGGTAGGAGGCGTAGCCGCCGGTGCCGACGATGACGTCGGGCCGGAACTCCTTGAGGATGCGGTCAGCCTTCCGCAGAGAG
Source organism: Oscillospiraceae bacterium (assembly GCA_017429325.1). Classification (GTDB taxonomy): domain Bacteria; phylum Bacillota; class Clostridia; order Oscillospirales; family Oscillospiraceae; genus JAFRPC01. Next base: position 7,787 of record JAFRPC010000037.1, read on the forward strand.
CCCCGCAGGTTTTTCAGGGTGACAAGATTGTGCCAGACGCCCTTGGGTGTCAGCTTGCGGGCGTAGCTGGAGACCTTCAGGGTCTCCAGCCGGTAGCCCTCCCGGGGCACCAGCTTGGTCTCCATTTCCCCCTCGGCGCCGACAAATAAAATTTCGGCGTCGGGGCGGCGGGCCTTCAAAAGCTTGGCGACGGAAATGGCCGGGTTGATGTGTCCCGCGGTCCCGCCGCAGGTAAAGATAACATTCATAGCGCTCTCCTTCCCACGGTTTCCTTGTTGGTACACCATCTGGAGATGGACAGGATGACGCCCATCTCAAAGAGCTGGATCAGCAGCGCCGTTCCGCCGGAGGAGAAGAAGGGCAGGGAAATGCCCGTGGGCGGGGTCAGGCCGGTGACGACGCAGACGTTCAGGAAGACCTGAAGCGCCAGCTTTGTGGTCAGGCCCACCGCCAGCAGGGTGCCGAAGCGGTCCCTGGCGTGGATGGCGATCCAGTAGCCCCGGAGGATGAGCAGGGCGAAGAGCAGCAGAATGCCCACCGCGCCCACCAGACCCAGCTCCTCGCAGACGATGGCGAAAATGCAGTCGTTGACGGTTTCGGGCAGATAGAGATATTTCTGACGGCTGCGGCCCAGGCCGAGACCCAGCAGGCCGCCGGAGCCGATGGCGTTCTTGGATTGGATGATCTGGTAGCCGGAGCCCAGGGCGTCGGCCTCCGGGTCCAGCCAGGAGCTGAAGCGGCCCCCCGCATAGCCCTTGATGATGAGGTAGGCGCCCAGAAAGGCGGCGGCCAGGACGACGCCCAGCAGCAGCCAGCGCTTGGGCGTGCCGCCCACCAGCATCATGACGCCGCCCACCACGAAGAAGATGATGGTGGCGGACAGGTGCTGCTCGATGTAGAGCAGGCCCGCGATCAGGACGAGGATCCCGGCGTAGGGCAGCACTCCGTAGCGGAAGGTCCCCATCTTATCCTGCCAGGCGGCCATCATCGCCGCGAAGGAGAAGACCATGCCCAGCTTCACCAGCTCCGAGGGCTGGAAGAGGACGCCCAGCTGGAGCCAGCGCTTTGCGCCGTTGACCTCGACGCCGATGACGGGCACCAGGGCCAGCAGGAAGAGGGAGCCGCCCAAAATAACCAGGGCCAGCCGATACCAGATGAAGTAGCTAAAGCGGCCTGCCAGCAGCATCGCCGCGAGACCGCCCACGGCAAAGTAGACCTGGCGGCGGAAATAGAAGGCGGAGTCGCCGTTCTTTTCCCAGTTGGCCGTGACGAAGCTGGCGGAGAAGAGCATCAGCAGACCCACCAGCGTCAGGAGCACCACCAGGAGCAGAAAGGCGAGGTCCATGAGACCGGAGGTGTTTTCCTGGAGCGGCGTCCCTTCGGCCTGTTTTCGATTGTGTTTGAATAAGGCCATAGCGGCCTCCTTTCATGGTTCAGCGCAGAGGCGCGGTGCCGAGCCAGGCGAGCACTGCCATTAAAATGCTGATGCTGACAAACACGACCCAGATCTTGACCTCGGACCAGCTGCACATCTCAAAGTGGTGGTGGATGGGGGTCATTTTGAAGATGCGCTTCCCCTCGTGCTGGGGGGAGCGGGCCTTGGTGTACTTGAAATAGCCGACCTGCATAATGACGGAGAGGGTCTCGACGATGTAGACCAGACCGACGAGGATCAAAATCAGGGGCATATCCAGGGCGAAGGCCAGGCCGCAGACCGCGCCGCCCAAAAACAGGGAGCCGGTATCGCCCATGAAGGCCTTGGCCGGGTGGAAGTTGTAGCAGAGGAAGCCGCCCAGGCCCCCCAGCAGGGCGGCGGGGAAGATGGCGAGCTCCGCCTTTTTGAGGGCGAGGGACGTCACCAGGAAGAAGACCATCACCGGCATGGTGACGCCGGTGGCGAGGCCGTCAATGCCGTCGGTGAGGTTCACCGCGTTGACGCAGCCCACGATGACAAAGACGGAGAAGAGAATGTAGAGCCAGAGGGGGAGCTTCCAGGTGATGTGGGTGAAGGGCAGCCAGATGGCGGCGGACAGGTGGCCCATCCGGGAGAGGAGCCAGAGATAGAGGGCGGAGGCCACCAGCTGGAGCAGGAGCTTCTGCTTCGCCGTCAGGCCCTCGTTCTGCTTCTTCTTGACCTTGAAGAAGTCGTCCAGGAAGCCGATGGCGCCGAAGATCAGCGCAAAGCCGAAGATCAGCATGGAGCTCCAGCTTTTCGTCAGCAGGCAGAGGACCAGGGTCCCCACGAAGGCCGCTGAGATGAACACCAGACCGCCCATCGCCGGGGTCCCGGCCTTGGACTTGTGCCAGTTTGGGCCCACCTCCCGGATGCTCTGCCCGGCCTTCATAGCCCGCAGCCAGGGGATGATGAAGCTGCCCGCCAGCAGCGCCAGCAAAAAGCAGGAGACGATCGCGATCAGAATGGTGGTGATTTGGGTCTGTGTCATAGGGATTCCTCCGTTTCTCTGTCAGGGGTTGGGGGTAGTGGTCAGTGGTCAGGGACGGTTGAAAAAGGCGTCCCGCACGGTCTCTAATTTCATGCCGCGGCTGCCTTTGAAGAGCAGGGCGTCGCCGGGGCGGGCTTCGGCCCGCAGGGCCTCCACCAGGACCTCCCGGCTGTCGAAGCAGCGGGCCTTGGATCCGGCGCCCCGGGCGGTGTCCGCCCGGTGCTCGCCCACCAGCAAAATCAGGTCTGCCACGGCGGCGGCCTGCTCGCCCACCTGCCGGTGGAGCTCCGGCGCGTTCTCGCCCAGCTCCAGCATGTCGCCCAAGACGGCGATGCGGCGGCCCTGGGTGGGCTGGAGCCGGAAGACCTCGAAGGCCGCTTTCATGGAGCGGGGGCCGGCGTTGTAGCTGTCGGCCACGACTGTGTAGCCGTCCTGCGCATAGATGCGCATCCGGTCTCCGGTGTTCTGAAAGTCCGCCAGGGCCTCCGGCGCGGCGGCCAGGGGCACCCCGGCGCAGCGGGCGGCCAGCATGGCGGCCAGGGCGTTCAGGACGTTGTGCTCTCCCGGCACGGGGAGGGTGACGGGCACCCGCTGACCGAAGCCCACGGCGGTGAAGCTGACGCTGGCGGGGCCTTCTGCGATGTCCTCCGCCCGCAAATCGTTGTCTGGGCTGAGGCCGAACCACAGGACCGGACAGGACAGCGCCGCCTGCCGCAGCAGGGGCTCGGCGCCGTGGAGCACGGCGACGCCGCCGGGGGCCAGACCCCGGACGATGTTCAGCTTCTCTTTGCAGATGTTTTCCCGGGTGCCGAGGTTTTCCAGGTGCATGTCGCCGATGTTGGTGATGACGGCCACGTCGGGCCGGGCCATATCGGCCAGGGGAGCGATCTCCCCGGCGTGGTTCATGCCCATCTCCACCACGGCCAGCTCCGTCTCGGGGCCCTGGTCCAGCAGGGTCACAGGCACGCCGATGTCGTTGTTGAAATTCTTTTGGGTGCAGCCGGTCCGATAGACGCAGGCGCAGAGCTTCGCCAGCATCTCCTTGGTGGTGGTCTTGCCGTAGCTGCCGGTGAGGGCAATGACCTTCATCCCGCGCAGCTCCTGCCGCCAGCCCTTTGCCAGGGCCTGGAGCCCCGCCAGACTGTCGGGGACCAGCACGGTGGGGACGCCGGGGAGCTGCTGCTCCGCCAGCACGGCGGCGGCTCCCGCCTGGAGGGCGTTGGGGATGTATTTGTGGCCGTCGTTGGTTTCTCCGCGCAGAGCCGCGAAGAGCTGGCCGGGTTTCAGCGTCCGGGAGTCGAAGGCGGCCCCGGCGAATTCCACTGCCTCATATTCGGGCAGGACCGTCCCGCCGCAGAGGCGGGCGGCTTCTTTCAGTGTCATCATAAGTTTTTCGCAACCTCTTCCCGTTCGTCCAGGTGGGTGACTTCCGTTCCTAAGATTTGATAGGTCTCATGTCCCTTGCCGCAGAGGATGACCACGTCCCCCTGCTTGGCCTCGGCCATCGCCCAGGCGATGGCCTGGCGGCGGTTCTCAATGACCACATAGGGATTGCAGGGCTCCTTGATCTCCCGGAGGATGTCGGCGATGATCTTGTTGGGGTCCTCGGTCCGGGGATTGTCGGAGGTGATGACGGACAGGTCCGCCAGGCGCACGCCGGTCCGGCCCATGATGGGCCGCTTGGCGGCGTCCCGGTCCCCGCCGCAGCCGAAGACCGCGATGAGCCGCCCGGTGCAGAAGCCCCGGGCGGTCTTCAGGGCCTTTTCCAGGGCGTCGGGGGTGTGGGCGTAGTCGATGATGACGGTGTAGTCCTTGCCGGGGGTGGGGACCACCTCCATCCGGCCCTTGACGCCGACGGCGGAGCTCAGGGCCCAGGCGGCGGCGTCCAGGGGGATCTCCAGGCCGATGGCCATACCCAGCACGGTCAGGGCGTTGTAGACGGTAAAGCTGCCGGGGATGGCCACCTGAACGGGACAGCTGCGGCCCTTGTAGTGGGCATTGAAGGCGACGTGGTCTGTGTACAGCTCCATGTCGGTGGCGGTGAGCTCCGCGTTCCGGCCCTTGGCGGAGTAGGTCAGGGCCCAGCCCGCGGCCTCGTCCACGGTCTTCGCCACCAGCTCGTCGTCGATGTTGAAGACGCTGAAGCCGCAGCGGCGGAAGAGCAGGGCCTTGGCCTGCCGATAGGCCTCCATGGTCTTGTGGAAGTCCAGGTGGTCCTCCGTCAGGTTGGTGAAGGCGCCCACGGCAAAGGGAATGCAGTCCACCCGATGCAGGAAGAGGGCGTGGGAGGAGACCTCCATGACCACGTGGGTACAGCCCGCAGCCGCCATCTTCGCAAAGAGGCCCTGGAGCTCGAAGCTCTCCGGCGTGGTGCGCTCGGTGTCGAAGACCTCGTCGCCGATCATATTCTGGATGGTGCCGATGAGGCCCACCTTGGCCTTCAGCACATGCTCCAGCACGGATTTGAGCAGGTAGGTAACGGTGGTCTTGCCGTTGGTGCCGGTGACGCCCAGGATGGTCATTTTGTCCGCCGGGTGGTCATACCAGTTGGCCCCCATGGCCGCCAGAGCGGTGCGGGAGTCGGGAACGAGAACAAAGGGGATGTCTCCCTCCGGACGCCGCTCGCAGACGATGCAGACGGCCCCGTTGTGCAGGGCGTCGGGAATAAAGCGGTGGCCGTCGGAGTTGTAGCCCGAGATGGCCACAAAGACGTGGCCCGGCTTCACCTCCCGGGAGTCATAGCTGACTCCGGCGATCTCCAGCTCCGGAGAAGCGGTCGTTTCGAGTATGGGAATATCTTTTATTAATTCTGAGAGTTTCATAGTACCTCCTGCGCGGCAGATTGCTTCAGTTGAAAATTGAAAATTGAAAGTTGAAAGTTATGGTATCGTTCAAATTGCGCTTTCTTAGTCGAGCGCTGTCTGGTCCGTCAGCTCCACCGTGACGGTGGTGCCTCTGGGCACCTCGGCGCCGGGCTCGTAGTCCTGGTCTGTCACCACGGAGTAGTATTGGTAGGAGCCCTTGGTCTGCAAATACAGCCCACTGTTCTCCATGCGGGACCTTGCCTGGGCGGGGCTCAGATTTCGCAGGTCGGGGACCGTCACCTTGTCGGTGGGGACCTCCTCGCCCAGATAGAGGATGACCTTGGAGTTGCCGGGAAGGGCTTCGCCGGGGGCGGGGATCTGACCCGTGACGGTCTCGCCGCTGCCCACCGTGGTATAGCTCAGGCTCTGCTCCTTCAGCAGCTCGGCGGCCTCCGCCTCCTCCAGGTCCCGCACGTCGGGCATCTGGATGTTGACGGTGCTCATGTCCACGTCCCGGTAGTCCGGCTGGACGCCCAAATAGAGCAGGGTGTCGGCAAAGATGTCCCGGACCACCGGGGCGGCCATCACGCCGCCGGAGACGTAGAAGCCGGAGCTGCGGCTGGGGGTGTCCAGGGCCACCAGGCAGATGTACTGGGGGTCCGTCATGGGCGCGACGCCCACAAAGGACACGATGCGGTCCTGGGTCTGGACGCCGTTGACGAAGACGTCCAGCTTCTCGGAGGTGCCGGTCTTGCCGCCCACGTGGAAGCCGGGAAGCTTGGCGTTGCCCGCGGTGCCCTCATTGACCACGGATTCCATCAGACTGCACATGAGCTTGGAGGTCTCGGCGCTGATGGCCTGGCGGATGACGGTCTTGCCGTTCTTTTGGATGACGTTGCCGTTCTCGTCCAGGATCTCCGAGACCACGTAGGGCTTGAGCACGTAGCCGCCGTTCACCACCGCGGCAATGGCCCGGACCATCTGGATGGGGGTGGGCTTGACGGACTGGCCGAAGGCGACGGTGGTGAGCTGGGCGTTCTCCATGAGCTTGGCCCGGGTGTGGAAGACGCCGGTGGCCTCGCCTGCCATATCCACGCCGGTCTTTTCCAGCAGACCCAGGGCGTCGATGTAGTCATAGAGCTTGTCGCCGCCCAGCAGGATGCCGATGTCGGCAAAGGCAATGTTGCAGGAGTTTTGCAGGGCCTGGGCCAGCTTTTCATAGCCGTGGCCCTCCTCCTTCCAGCAGTGCAGGGTGGAGTCGCGGTCCTTGTAGTCCTTTTCGCCGCTGCAGTAGAAGGTGGTGTCCAGGCTGACGGCGCCTTCCTCCAGGGCCGCGGCCAGGGTGATGGTCTTGAAGGTGGAGCCGGGCTCGTAGCCGTCGGAGACGCAGCGGTTCCGCCACTGCTGGAGCCGCGCCAAGGTCTGAAGCTCGTTGTACTGCTTGGCAAGGGCGGCGTACTCGTCGCTGTCCTTGCTCAGGCGGGACAGCTCCGAGGACAGTTCCTCCAGCTCCTCCAGCACCGAGAGGTCGATGATCTCCAGATAGTTGTTGGGGTCGTAGCTGCCCTCGATGGCCATACCGAGGATGGCGCCGGTGTTGACGTCCATCATGATGGCAAAGGCGCCGTTCTGCACGTCATATTTCTCAATGGCGGCCTTCAGGTTCTTCTCTAAATACATCTGCACCGTGGAGTCCAGGGTCAGCACCAGAGAATTGCCGTCGGTGGCCTCGTAGTATTTCTCGTAGGAAAAGAGCATCTCGATCTCGTGATTGCCCTTGGTGGTAATGACGGCGCCCGCCGTGCCCTGGAGCACGTCGTCGTAGTAGGCCTCCAGCCCCTCGCCGCCGCGGTTTTCCGCGTTGGTGAAGCCCAGGACCTGGGCCGCCGTGGTGCCGGAGGGATAGTAGCGCTTGGAGTTGGTTTCCAGGTGGATGCCCACCAAATCGTTCTCGTTGATGAATTCCCGGACTGCCGCCGCCTGCTCCGGCTCCTGCTTGTAGGCCACGACCTCATAGCGGCGGTCCAGCTTGGCGGCCTTGCTGCGGATGCTGTCGGCGTCCACGTTCAGGATGCGGGCCAGATTCTCGGCGATAAAGTCCACGTCCTCTTTCTGGTTGTGGATCTCCAGCGGGTCGATGAAAACGTCCTCCACGGTCTTGGAGGCCGCCAGGATGTTCATGTTGCAGTCGTAGATGGTGCCCCGGTCCGCAGGCACGACGGCTGAGCGGGTCTGTACGTCAATGGCCTGGGATTCGTACTTGTCGTGGTCCAGGATCATGAGCTTGAACAGACGGGCAAACAGGGGCAGGAAGAGCAGGACCCCAAAGAACACCATGATAACGGTGGTGCGCCGCAGGACCCCGTGGCCCTCCTTCTGCCGGTCATAGGCCGGGGCGGGCTTCGGCGTTTTCAGCAGCTTGATTCGCTTTTTTCCGAGCAAGTTTGTCACCCCCTGTGTTGGGAAAAAGGGGCGGCACCGGGTGCGCGCCCCTTTTGGTTCGGTATATGGTTCGCTCAGTGAAAATATTCCAGCACACCGCTGAAGCCGCCGGAAATGGCGTCCACCGCCTTCTCGGAGAAGCTTCTGTCGTCCACGTGAAGGACCTCCGCGTGGTCGGCCCCGGCGATGTTGAGATAGACCGTCTGCCGGGACGAGGGCTGGCTCATGCCCAGCTCCCGGGCTCTGGCCTCGATTTGGGCCAGGTCGATGCGGCTCTCATAGGTGGAGCGCAGCTTGGCGGTGTTGGCCTGGGCGGTGCTGAGCTCCTGCTCCAGCTCACCGGCCCGGGCGGTGGTCTCAAAGAGGACCACATAGCTGTGGACCACCAGCATCAGCAAAATCGCAACGATGGTCAGTCCGATGACAGCCAGCGGGGCCACGCTGGGCTTCGCCGCGGGGATGTGCCGGGGCTTCGGGGCCTGTTTCTCCTCGGGGAGGGCTGCAGGCCGCGGTTTGGGAACGGCGGTGCCGCGGACCGCGTAGGCCGCGCTGCCGTTATAAGAATAGGTTTTGAATTCGTCTGCCATAGTAGTTCCCTCAATTCATGCGACGCTGTTGGTTACAGCTTCTCTCCCACGCGCAGCTTGGCGCTGCGGGCGCGGGGGTTTTCCTTCAGTTCCGTTTCGCCCGCGGTAACGGGCTTGCGGCTCACCAGCCGCAGGGTGGGCGTCTTGCCGCAGACGCACACGGGAAATTCCGGGGGACAGGTGCAGCCCCGGGCCGCTTCGGCCATTGCGTTCTTGACGATGCGGTCCTCCAGGGAGTGGAAGGTGATGACCGCCAGCCGTCCGCCTGGCTTCAGCCTATCGATGGCCCGGCGCATGACGCTGTCCACCGCGCCTAACTCGTCGTTGACGGCGATGCGAAGGGCCTGGAAGCTGCGCTTGGCCGGGTGCTGCTTCTCCCGCAGGGCCTTTTGGGGCATGGCCCCGCGGATCACGTCCACCAGTTCCAAGGTGGTCCGGAGGGGCGCCTGCTCCCGCCGCCGGACAATGGCCGCGGCGATCAGGGGGGCGTAGCGCTCCTCGCCGTAGGCGAAGAGGATGCGGCGCAGCTCCTCCTGGGACCAGGTATTGACGATCTCACAGGCGGTCAGCTTGTCGCCGGGGTCCATTCGCATGTCCAGGGGGGCGTCGGCCATATAGCTGAAGCCCCGGTCCGCCTCGTCCAATTGGGGCGAGGAGACGCCCAGGTCCAGCAGGATCCCGTCCACGGCTGGGATGCCGAGGCGGTCCAAGATCCCGTCCAGCTCCCGGAAGTTGGCGTGGACCAGCCGCACCCGCTCCGCCCAGGGGGCCAGCCGCGCTTCGGCGGCGGCCAGGGCCTTGGGGTCCCGGTCCACGCCGATCAGCAGGCCGGTGCTGAGCTGGGCCGCAATGCGGGCGGAGTGGCCCGCGCCGCCCAAGGTCCCGTCCAGATAGATGCCGTCGGGCCGGAGCTTCAGAGCCTCTAAGCTCTCCTCCAGCAGGACGGAGACGTGATGAAAGTCCGTCATAGCGAGAGTTCCTTCATGGTGGCGAGGAGCTGCTCCCTGGAGCTCAGGAAGTCGGACTCGCCGCCCTTGTAGGTGGCGGTATCCCAAATCTCCGCGTGGTCGCCCTGGCCTAAGAAGGTCACGTCGCCGGAGAGGTTGGCCCAGGCCCGCAGCACGGGGGGCACCACAAAGCGGCCCTGCTTGTCGGGCTCCACCTTGGCGACGTTGGCCAGGATGTAGCGCTTGGCCCGGGCGTCGGAGAGGGAGGCGGCGTTGAAGCGCTCGGTGATCTGCTGCCACTTGGCCTCGGGGAACACATAGAGGTTGTTGTCCGGGGCGATCATCAGGTAGAAGGAGTCGCCCAGCTCCTCCCGCAGCTTGGTGGGCACGAAGAGCCGGCCCTTGGCGTCTACGCTGTGGGTATATTGACCGATCATCCGGCTCACCTCCTCCAAACCGCGGATTTTTGTGGGAATTGCTCCCATTGATTTCCATTTAGCTCCACTTTGCTCTTAGTATAACCGCTTTGTAACGAAAATGCAATCATTTTCTGAGATTTTTTTTGAGATTTTTTTGTGATTTTTTCAAGGATTTTTCGTTGACTTCCACAGGCAATGGGACTATGATAGACAAAACACAAACAAATGGATGACAGAGGCGAACATATGAACGATTTTTCCAGGATCCTCATGGTTTCCGACTTTGACCGGACCCTGACGGGCCCCGACAGCCGGGTGCCCGCAGCCAACATTGAGGCCATCCGCCGCTTCATGGAGAAGGGCGGACGCTTCACCGTGGGCACCGGGCGCAGCGCCCCCATGTTCCGGCCCCACCACGACAAGGTCCCCACCAACGCGCCGTTGATCCTCTACAACGGGGCGGCGGCCTACGACTACGCCACCGAGACGCTCTCCGGGGCGGTGTGGATGTCCACGGGCCGGGAGCTGCTGGAATATATCACCGAGAACTTCCCGGAGCTCTGGCTGGAGGTCCAGGGGGTGGATGTCCATTACCTCATCGGCGAGAACCCCGTCCGGGAGGCCTTCTACACCGCCCAGGGCGTGGCCCACAGGACCGTCACCGTGGCCGAGGCTCCGGCCCGCTATCACAAGCTTGCCATCTTCGGGGAGTTCCACGGCCTGGACGTGGGGCAGTTCTACAGCGGCACCCCCGAGGAGATCGAGCGATTCGGGCTCTGCTGCGAGAAGATCATGCGGGACTGGCCGGGCCTGATCGCCGACCGGGCCGCGCCGCGCATCATCGACCTCCAGGCCAGCCGGGGCGGAAAGGGCCGGGCCGCCCGGGACCTGGCGAAGCGCTTGGGCCGCCCGATCCTGGTCTGCGTGGGGGACGCGATGAACGACGCCTCCATGCTGCTGGAGGCGGACCTGGCCTTTGCCCCGTCGGACTGCGCCGAGGAGATCAAGGCCCTGGGCTGCTGCCGCCTGGTGCGCCCCTGCGCCGAGGGCAGCCTCGCAGGCGTCGTGGAAGCCCTGGAAGAGATGGAAATTGACAATTGACAATGGAGAATGGACGATGCAGCGTCTTTTGACGCGATTCATTTGCAATGTTCACAAAACTTTTATCATTTGTTTCCAACGAATTCATACCCTGTTCATAAATATCGGTTATGATGTGACCGTAAGCGATAGCGAAAGCCGCTGTACTTTTCATTTCTTCTCTTCTTTTCTCGAAGGCCCCCGGGCAACCGGGGGTCTTTGAGTTTTTTTGTTTTTATCTGGGCATCGTAGGGGCCGATGCCTACATCGGCCCTTTGCCCGTTCCAATATGCTAAATTGTGAACAAAATATGAAAATTGAAGCTTGACAAACGGCAGGGCCGGTGCTATAGTCTATAGCGGAGCGTCCGCAGGAGCGGACCGGAAAGGAGAAAACACGATGCGCATAAAAAATTATGAGGTCGTTTTCACCTAACTGAATATGGGCGAAGCCGACGCGAAGGGAGCTTTCCCGGAGCCGGAGCGCCCCAACAAGGAACTTTCGTTAAAATGGCAACCGCAGGATGCAGCCAGGAACGGGAGCTGCTTCGCTGCGGTATTTTTCTGCCCATTTTCGGTAGGGGCCGATGCCCACATCGGCCCTGTCTGCGACCGAGGGACGAGGGCGGATGTGGGCATCCGCCCCTACGGAGAATGGAGGAATATGCTTTGATATTATCCGATTACGGAACAATACCGACTTTTGAAAACCTGCCGGGGATCCCGGCCCGCGTCACCGCCCAGCACAAGGAGCGCTATGAGCTGGTCTGCGAGCAGGGCGAGACCTGCGCCCGGCTGAAAACAAAGGAATACTACTGGGGGACAGAATTGTTCCCCACCGTCGGGGACTATGTAATGCTGAACTACGTCGCCGACGGGGACAGCCAGATCCTGTCTACCCTGCCCCGGCGGACCTGCTTCTCCCGCCGGGAGCCGGGTCCTGTGCCCAGAGACCAGGCTGTGGCCGCCAACTTTGACTATGTGTTCATTTTGCAGTCCCTGAACCAGGACTTCAACCCCGCCCGGCTGGAGCGCTATCTGACCCTGGCCTGGCAGTCCGGCGCGACGCCGGTGGTCCTGCTGACCAAGGCCGACCTGGCGCCGTCTTATGGGGAGTACCTGGCCCGGGCGAAGCGGAGCGCCCCCGGCGTGGAGGTCCACGCCGTCAGCGCCCGGACGGGCTTCGGCCTGGAGGGCCTCACCCCCTGGCTGCAGCCGGGAAAGACCCTGGTCTTCCTGGGCTCCTCCGGCGTGGGAAAATCCAGTCTGGTCAACGCCCTGGCCGGGAAGGAGATCATGGGCGTCGGCGGCATCCGGGAGCAGGACGGCAGGGGCCGCCACACCACCACCCACCGCCAGCTCCTCCGGCTCGACAGCGGCGTGCTGATCATCGACACGCCGGGGATGCGTGAGCTGGGGATGGCGGCGGCGGAGGAGGGTCTGGCGGACGCCTTTTCCGACGTGGAGCAGTACCTGGGCCGCTGCCGCTTTTCCGACTGCTCCCACACCAGGGAGCCCGGCTGCGCCATCCGGGCGGCTATCGCCGGCGGGGAACTGGACCACGCCCGCTGGGAGCGATACCGAAAACTGAACGCCGAAGCCGAGGACCGGGAAGAGCTGCTCCGCCGCAAACACGACTGGTCCAAGGCCATTGCGAAAGCAAACAAACAACGGAAACGTGACATCGGGGACGATTCTCGATGACATACTGAAAAACTCCCCGAAAGGAGGGAATAACTGTGCGAAAGCTTTTGATCTATCTCAAGCCCTACAAGGGCAAGATCGCCCTGGCGACGCTGCTGATGGCGATCTCCGCGGTCTGCGACCTGCTGCTGCCCACCCTGATGTCCAGCGTGCTGGACAAGGGCGTCTACGGCGCAGCCGAGGGCAATACCTTTCCTTATATCTTAAAAATCGCCGGACTGATGCTGGCGACCTCTCTGGTGAGCCTGGCCGCCGTGGCCGGAGGCTTCTGGATGGTCTTCCACGTGGTGGCCGGTTATACCTGGAGCCTGCGCTCCGCCCTCTTCCGCAAGGTCCACACCATGACCTTAGAGGAGGTGGGCCGTCAGGGCGCCTCCAACCTCGTGACCCGGGCCTCCCATGACGTGGGGACCCTGAACTGGGTGATCTCCGCCCTCTGCGGCGAGATCCTTATCATTCCCATGATGTTCCTGGGCGCCCTCTTCCTCTGTATGCGGAAGGATTTCCGGCTCTCGCTGGTGATCCTCTGCGCTGTGCCCCTGCTGATCGGGGCCGGTCTGCTCATGAGCAAGAAAATCGAGCAGCTCTGGGAGGTCTCCGACGACTACTGCGACAAGCAGAACGACCTGGTCCGGGAGCGGCTCCGGGGCGTCCGGGTCATCCGGGCCTTCAACCGGGAGCAGTACGCCCATGAGCGCGTCACCGACGCCACCAAGGTCATGGCCGACAACATCATCCGGGCCAACGTCCGCATGGAGCTCATCGACCCCGCCGCGGCCTTCGTGCTCAACACGGCGGCCCTGCTGGTGGTCTTCCTGGGCGGCGTCCGCATGGAGCGGGGCAGCGGCCTCACTGCCGGCGACATCTTTGCGATGATCCAGTACATCAACATCATCTTAGGCGCCATCGTCTCCGTCTCCTACGACATCGTCCTGCTGCCCCACGTCCGGGTGGCCGTCAGACGGCTGCGCCAGATCACGGAGTCCAAGGGTCTTGAGGACGAGCGGCCCGCCGAGGGCCTGCGCTTCTCCGGGGCCATCGACCTGGACCGGGCCAGCTTCACCTATCCCGGCAGCTCCCTCCCCGCCCTGGCGGACGTGGATCTCCACATCCGGGCGGGGGAGTGGGTCTCCGTCATCGGCGGCACCGGCTCCGGCAAGACCACCCTGGCCGAGCTGCTGCTGGCGTTTAGACTTCCGACGGAAGGCAGTTTGCGTTTTGACGGACGAAACTCCGTCGATATTTCCAATAAGGACATTCGGGCCAACATCTCCTGCTCTTTGCAGAAGTCCATGCTCTATTCCGGGACCGTGGCGGAGAACCTGCGCATGGGCAAGCCCGACGCCACCGACGAGGAGCTCTGGGCCGCCCTGGAGCTGGCCCAGGTGGCGGACTTCATCCGGGAACAGCCGAAGGGCCTGAATTTCAAGCTGGAACAGGCCGGGACCAACGTCTCCGGCGGCCAGAAGCAGCGCCTCGCCATCGCCCGGGCCATCCTCAAGGAGGCCCCCATCTACATCTTCGACGACTCCTTCTCCGCCCTGGACTTCCTCACCGAGGCCAAGGTCCGCAAGGCGCTGAATGAGAAGCTGGCAGGCCGGACCCGCATCGTCATCACCCAGCGGGTGGTCTCGGCGATGCACTGCGACCGCATCTTTGTCCTGGCCGACGGCGCCCTGGCAGGCGTCGGGACCCACGCGGAGCTGCTGGAAAGCTGCTCCATCTACCGGGAGATCTTCCTCTCTCAGACGGGAGGTGGGCTCGCATGACGATCTCTGAATTCAAGGACGAACTCGACCTGAGCGAAGAGGCCGAGGAGACCGAAGAGACCGAAGAGGCCGAAGAAAAGAAGGGCAAGCGCCGCCTCTTTGACGAGACGGGCAAGCGCCTTCTGAAGGAGATCTGGCCCCTCCGAGGCTGGATCCTCCTGGCCGCCTGCATCTGCCTGCTGCTGATCGGCTGCGCCATCGCGGAACCGGAGCTCCTGGGCAAGCTCATCGACAAGCTCTACGACTGGACCAAGGACCCGGCCCCCGGCCTGGCCCGCAGCCTGCTGCCGGGCCTGGGCATCCTGCTGGCCGTCTACGCCGCCGAGGGCCTGATGACCTACGGCAAGTTCTACCTGCTGACCAACATCGTCAGCCGCTTCTTCTGCGCGGGCTTTCGCATCCGCATCTCCGAGAAGCTGCGCCGTCTGCCCGTGTCCTTCGTGGACAAGACCCCCGCCGGAGACGTCATCGATCGGATGATGGACGACGTGGGCAACATGTCCGACAGCATCTTCATCGTCGTGGACATCCTGCTCTCCGGCCTGCTGCAAATGCTGGTCATCGCCGTGATCCTCTTCCTGACGGACTGGCGCATGGCCATCCCCGTGGTGCTGCTGGCCCCCCTGTCCGTCTTCCTCTCCACCCGGATGGCGGCCCTGGGGGAGAAGCACTGGGACAAGCACTGGGACCTGGGCGGCAAGCTGACCTCCCTGGCGGAGGAGAGCTTCACCAACTATCCCACCACCAAGGCCTTCTGCCGGGAGGAGGAGATCCAGAAGAAGTACGACGCCCTCTCCCAGCGCCACCAGCGCCGGGGCATCTTAGGCCGCTTCCTCTCCTCCATCGTGCAGCCCGTCATCGCCACGGTCAACGCTCTGGCCTACATCGCTGTCACCGTGGTAGGCGGCTGGCTGATCCTGAACCGGGGCGTCGCCATCGGCACCGTTGTTACCATTATTCTCTTCGCCCGGCGGCTGTCCTCGCCCCTGGAGCGGGTGGCCTTCGGCCTGGGCTACGTCCAGCAGATCAAGGGCGCGGCCAAGCGCGTCTTCAAGCTCCTGGACACCCCCGAGGAGGAGGACCCCGCCGGGACCGTGGAAGGCCCCACCCAGGGCCACGTGGTCTTTGAACACGTGGACTTCTCCTACGACCCGGACAAGCCCCTGATCCGGGACCTCAGCTTAGAGGTCCAACCGGGCCAGAAGGTGGCCATCGTGGGCCCCACCGGCGCGGGCAAGACCACCATCGTCAACCTGCTCATGCGCTTCTACGACATCCAGGGAGGCCGGGTGCTGATCGACGGGCAGGACGCCTCCACGCTCTCCCGGGCCGAGAACCGCAGGCTCTTCGCTATGGTCCTCCAGGACACCTGGCTCTTCAAGGGCACCGTGGCCGAAAACGTGGCCTACGGCAGCCCCGGCGTCAGCCGGGATGAGATCGAGCGGGTCTGCGACCAGGCCTACTGCGACCACTTCATCCGCCGCCTGCCCCAGGGCTACGACACCGTGATCTCTGAGGACAGCACCGCCGTCTCCTCGGGCCAGAAGCAGCTTCTGACCATTGCCCGGGCGATGCTGGCGGGCCGCCCCCTGCTGATCCTGGACGAGGCCACCTCCAACGTGGACACCCGGACGGAGCTGCTGATCCAGAAGGCTATGGACAGGCTCATGGGAGGCCGCACCTGCTTTGTCATCGCCCACCGGCTCTCCACCATCGTGGACGCGGACCTGATCCTGGTCCTCCGGGACGGCCAGATCGTGGAGCAGGGCACACACAAGACCCTGCTGGCCCAAAAGGGCTTCTACTACGAGCTGTTCCAGAGTCAGTACGCGATCTAAGGCAACAGGCAACGGGCAACAGGCAACAGACCCGCCTGTAGGGACGGCTCTCAGCTGTCCGCGGTTCCCCGCCCGGTCGAGTGACCAGTGACCAGTGACCAGTCACCAGGGGACGGGGGAGGCGGATTCTTCGCTCTAAGGCAACAGGCAACGGGCAACAGGCAACAGACCCGCCTGTAGGGACGGCTCTCAGCCGTCCGCAGTCCCCCGCCTGTAGGGGCGGTCATTGGCCGCCCACGTCAACGGAACGATTTTGTGATTCGGAGGTACGATATGGACCCGAAAATCAGGGAAATTGCTGAACAATACGCTGAAGGCTGCTATGGCGAGCAGTGTGAGCTGCTGCGGACCCTGGGAAGGATCCCGGCGCCCACCCGGCAGGAGGACCTGCGGGCCGCCTTTTGCCGGGACTGGCTCCTGGCCCGGGGGGCGAAGGACCTGTACATCGACGAGGCCAAAAACGTCGTCTGCCCCATTGGGCCCCAGGACGGCGAGCTCGTGGTCTTCGCCGCCCACACGGACGTGGTCTTCCCGGACCTGGAGCCCCTGCCCATGACGGAGGCGGACGGGCGCCTCTATGCCCCCGGCATCGGGGACGACACCGCGAACTTAGTGAACCTGCTGCTGGCGGCGGGATACCTGCTGCAAACCGGGCTGACGGGCCGCCGCGGGCTCCTGGTCGTCGCCAACGCCTGCGAGGAGGGGCTGGGGAATTTAGACGGGACCAAGGCCCTGTTCGCCGCATACGGGGACCGCATCAAGGCCTTCTATTCCTTCGACTGCACCATGCCCCAGTGCATCTGCCGCGCCGTGGGCTCCTACCGCTACCGCGTGACCTGCCGTACCCAGGGGGGCCACTCCTACGGGGCCTTCGGCGCACCCAACGCCATCGAGCTCCTCTGCCGCCTGGTGGAAAAGCTCTACGCCATCGAGCCGCCGAAGGGGGAGAAGACCACCTACAACGTGGGCCGCTTCGAGGGCGGCACCACCGTCAACTCCATCGCGCAGGAGGCCTCGATGCTCTATGAGTTCCGCTCCGCCTCCCAGGCCTGCCTGGAGGAGATGGAGGCCCTCTTCCGCCGGGCGGTGGAGAGCTGCCGGGGCCTTGGCGGGGAGCTGAGCGTGGAGCTGCTGGGCGTCCGGCCCGGCAGCGGCCCTGTGGACCCGGAGACCCTGCGGAGCTTCACGGAGACCAGCGCCGACGTGATCAAGACCTTCTGCGGCGAGGAGGCGGCGCTGCTGGCCGCCTCCACCGACAGCAACGTGCCCCTCTCCATAGGCGTCGTCGCCAACACCATCGGCGCGGTCCGGGGAGGCCTCTCCCACACCCGGCAGGAGTGGGTGGAGCTGGAAAGCCTCAAGGCCGGTCTGAAGATCGTCCTGTCCCTGATGCTGGGCTACGTGGACGGGCTGTAGAAAAACGAAAATCGCCTGCAAGCACTCCCGCGGGAGCGCTTGCAGGCTTTTTCTCATCGTTCAAATCGCAATTTGAACGATACCACAACTTTCAACTTTTCACTTTCAACTTTCAACAGTTCCTCGGGGCTTACTCCACCCCGTGGACCGTGTAGCCCTGGTCCTCCACCGCTTTGCGCAGGACCTCGTCGGCGACGGGGGCGTTCAGGGTGACGACGGCGGTGTTGGCGTTGTGGTCCGCGACGGCGGACGCCACGCCGGGAATGGCCTCTAAGGTCTTCTTGACCCGGGCCTCGCAGTGCATACACATCATGCCCTCGACCTTCAGCGTTTTCGTCATGGTGCTTTCCTCCTTTCCCTGCTCCGCGGCGACCAGCTCTGCCAGCGCCTCCGCGGGGACTGAATGTTTGCTTTTTCTGTCATGGGCGGCATCGTGGGGCTTGACCAGATTCAGCCGCAGGGCGTTCATGCAGACAAAGAAGCTGGACAGGGCCATCGCCGCCGCGCCGTACATGGGCTTCATCTCCACGCCGTAGAGCCCCATGGCGAGGGGGATGCAGACGACGTTGTAGAAAAAGGCCCAAAACAGATTTTGATGGATGTTCCGGATGGTGGCCCGGCTCAGCCGGATGGCCGCCGTCACGTCGCTCAGGCGGCTTTTCATCACCACCACGTCCGCCGCGTCGATGGCCACGTCGGTCCCCGCGCCGATGGCAACGCCGCTGTCCGCCACCGTGAGGGCTGGGGCGTCGTTGATGCCGTCGCCCACCATCGTTACCTTGCCCAGGGTCTTCAGCCTGCGGATCACCTGGGCCTTGCCCTCGGGCAGGACCCCCGCGACCACCTGACCGATACCGGCCTGACGGCTGACAGCCCGGGCGGTGCGCAGATTGTCGCCGGTCAGCAGTACGGTCCGGACCCCCAGGCCCTCTAACTCCCGGACGGCCCGGGCGGAGTCCTCCTTGACGGCGTCCGCTACCGCGATCAGGCCCGCGGGCCTGCCGTCCAGGGCGAAGAGCAGGGGGGTCTTGCCCGCCTCGGCCAGGGCCTCCGCCTGCCGGGTCAGGGTCTGGTCCGCCAGGCCCTTGGAGGCCAGGAAGCGGAGACTGCCGCCCAGCAGCTCCTTCCCGTCTAAGCTCGCCCGCAGCCCGTGGCCGGGCAGGGCCTCGAAGTCCCGGACCTCCCAAAGGGGCAGGCCCTCCGCGGCGGCGGTCACGGCCTTCGCCAGGGGGTGCTCGCTGGGCTTTTCCAGGGAGGCGGCCAGCCGCAGCAGCTCGTCGCCCTCCATGCCCATGGGCAGCAGGTCCGTGACCTGGGGCCGGCCCTCGGTCACGGTCCCCGTTTTGTCCAGGGCCACGATCTGGGTCCGCCCGGCGGCCTCTAAGGCCGCGGCGGTCTTGAACAGGACGCCGTGCTTCGCCCCGACGCCGCTGCCCACCATGATGGCGACGGGGGTCGCCAGACCCAGGGCGCAGGGACAGCTGATGACCAGCACGGAGATGCCCCGGGCAATGGCAAAGGCGAAGGCCTTCCCCGCCAGGAGCCAGCCGATCAGCGTCAGCAGGGCCAGGCCCATCACCGCGGGCACGAAGACGGCGGAGACCTTGTCCGCGATGCGGGCCAGGGGGGCCTTGGTGGCGGCGGCGTCGGAGACGGTGCGGATGATCTGGGCCAGGGTGGTGTCCTCCCCGACCCGGGTGGCCCGGCACTCGATATAGCCCTGCTGGTTCATGGTGGCAGCGGAGACCGGGTCGCCCTCGGCCTTGTCCACCGGGATGCTCTCGCCGGTCAGAGCGGCCTCGTTGACCGCCGTCATACCTTTTATAATAATCCCGTCCACGGGGATCTGCTCGCCGGGCCGGACCAGGAATACGTCTCCGACGCGGACCTCCTCGATACCCACCTCCGTCTCCGCGCCGTCCCGCAGCAGGACCGCGGTCTTGGGGGCCAGGCGCATCAGGCCCTTCAGGGCGTCGGTGGTGCGGCCCTTGGACAGGGCCTCCAGCAGCTTGCCCACGGTGATCAGGGTGGGGATCATAGCTGCGGATTCAAAGTAGAGGTTCATGCCGTACTTCATGACAGTCTCGCGCTGGCCCTCTCCCTGGGCCAGGACCATCAGAAAGAGCTCCGCCAGGGAGTAGACGAAGGAGGCGCCGGAGCCCAGGGCCACTAAGCTGTCCATGTTGGGGGCACGGTGCAGCAGGGCGGAGAAGCCCGAAGTGAAGAATTTGCCGTTGATGACCATGACGGCCACCGCCAGCAGCAGCTCGAAAAGGCCCAGGAAAACATGGTTGTCGAAGGCCTTCGGCGCGGGCCAGCCCCACATGCCGTGGCCCATGGAGAAGTACATCAGCACCAGCAGCAGCGGCACCGAGAGCAGCAGCCGCCTTTTCAGCTTCGGGGTCTCCCGGTCCTTCAGGGCCTCCGCGTCGGCCCAGGCCGGGGCCTTGCCCGGCTGGTCGGGCCGGGCCGCGTTTTTGGGGCTGGCCCCGTAGCCCGCCGCCTCCACGGCGCGGACGATCTCCGCGGGGGAGGCCGTGCCCTCCACGCCCATGGAGTTGGTCAGCAGGCTCACAGAGCAGGCTGTCACCCCCGGCACGTCGGAGACCGCCTTCTCCACCCGGGCGGAGCAGGCGGCGCAGCTCATGCCCGTCACTTGGTATTGTTCCATATCCGCTTCGCCTCTTTCGTCACTTCATCAGTTTTTTCAGGGTGTCCAGCAGCTCATCCACCGCGTCCTCCCGGCCCGCCCGGATGTCCTCCGTCACGCAGCTCCGGAGGTGGCTGGCCAGCAGGGTCCGGCAGAACCCGTTCAGCGCCGACTGGACCGCGGAGGCCTGGGTCAGGATGTCCGGGCAGTAGGCGTCCTCCTCCAGCATCCGCTGGAGGCCCCGCACCTGGCCCTCGATGCGCTTGAGCCGGTTCGTCAGCTCCCGGCGCTCGTCCTCGCTCCGCAGCTTTTTCCGCTCGCAGCAGCAATGCAGCTCTTCGCAGCCGTCCATGGATAAAACCTCCTTGATACCCCTCCAGGGTATTTGTCTTTCTGTCCGTATTATATACCCCGGAGGGGTATTTGTCAAGCGGAAAAATAACTTCTATGGTATAAAGAGCAGAAAACCGGTCCATACTCGGTACAAACGCATAGAATGGAACGGTGAAGAATATGGAATTAGTCAAACGCTTTCTTGCCCTGATGCTGGTGGCGCTGCTGGTCACGGCGGCGGCCTTTTCCCTCCGGGTGTCTATGGAGCAGCGGCGGCTGGCGGAGAAGCTGATCCGCCTCCACGTGGTGGCGGCCTCGGACGACGCGGCGGACCAGGCCCGGAAGCTCCGGGTCCGGGACGCTCTGCTGCCCCAGATCGCGGTCCTCACCGCGGGCTGCGCCGACGCGGAAGAAGCGGAGGCGGCCCTGCGGGCGGGCCTGCCCGCCCTGGAGCGGACTGCCGCCGAGACCTTAGGCACCGGGGAGGCCGCTGCGGCGAGCCTGACCGAGGAGGCCTTTCCCCGGCGGGACTACGAGAGCTTTTCCCTGCCCGCCGGGACCTACCGGGCCCTGCGGGTGACGCTGGGGGCGGGGCAGGGCCACAACTGGTGGTGCGTGGCCTTCCCGGCCCTCTGCCTGCCCGCCGCCGAGGACTTTCAGCAGGCGGCGGAGCAGGCCGGGCTGAGCGACGAGGAAATCGGGCTCATGAACGCCGGGACCCCCACGGTGGAGCTCAAGTTCCGTCTGTTGGATTGGTTGACGGAACTGTTCACAAAATGATAACAAAAGGTTCACGGATATTTTAGCACTCTCCTCTTGACAGTGCTAAAAATGGTGGTATAATGAAGCCAGAACAAAGGAAGGGAGCACAAAAGCTCCCGACACCTTGCTCAGTTACATAGGCAAACAACAAAGCGGCCAAAGTAGTAGCGGCGCACAGTGTGCGCCACACAGTGTGCGCCACCGATGAGGCCCAAAATGTAAATGAGTGAAAGGAGAAATGACTTATGTTGATGCCCAGAATTTTTGACGATGATTTCTTTGACGATTGGATGCGCTGGCCCGTGAGCCACAGCCTGGCCGATACCGAAAAGCAGCTCTACGGCAAGCACGCCCCCCATGTGATGCGCACCGACATCCACGAGCACGACGACCACTACGACGTGGACATCGACCTGCCCGGCTTCAAGAAGGACGAGATCGAGCTGAACCTGGAGAAGGGCTACCTGACTGTCAGCGCCACCAAGGGCCTGGACAAGGACGAGACCGACAAGAAGGGCCGCGTGATCCGTCAGGAGCGCTACGCCGGGGCCATGCAGCGGAGCTTCTACGTGGGCACCGCCCTCACCGAGGAGGAGATCAAGGCCCGCTTCGAGGACGGCGTGCTGAAGCTGAACGTCCCCAAGAAGACTGCCCCCAAGCTTCCTGAGAAGCGCACCATCCTGATCGAAGGATAACGAAATGTCCCGACAGCCCCCCGGAGCCCCGCTCCGGGGGGCCGCTGGTTTTGTAGGGTTAACATAATTTTTTCGACAGAAGCAGACATAATATCGCCGCGAAATGAGTACTTATCCGTATAGAATGAAAAGCAGACGGGAAAAAACAGGGGCGAAACCGGGAAAACCCGCGAGTTTTCCAAGGTTTTTCACACAATCCACAGGGTTTTCCACCGCTGAAAAATATGCAGAGAATATTCGACAAAAACAGAGATGTTTACATAACGCAGTTACATCTTGCCCAATATGGGAAACTGCTCAAAATTTTTCGGGATTTTTCAAAAAAATTCCGGGGATTTTCAAAAAAATAGCTTGATTTTATGAACAAAAGCATGTATAATGTCTCACTGCATGAGTGTCAATCTGATACCCACGATTTCATGTCAAGGAGGTGTAACTGTGCCCAACATCAAGTCCGCTAAGAAGAGAGTCGAGCTTTCCAAGGTCTCCAATGCCAGAAACAAGGCTGGCAAGTCCGCCCTCAAGACCGATATCAAGAAGTTCGACGCCGCTGTCCTTGAAGGTAATCGCGAGGCGGCTGACGCAGCCTACAAGACTGCTGTCAAGGCCGTGGACCAGGCTGTGAACAAGGGTCTTCTTCACAAGAATACCGCTGCCAGAAAGAAGAGCAGCATGACCCTGAAGCTCAACAAGCTTGCGTAATTCGCGTTCGAAAATATTCCCTTCCGGCCCAGACCGGAAGGGGTTTTTTCGTTTTGTGAGAGCAAAAGACGGAAAAAGCTGCTCGCAGCTTTTTCCGTCTTTTGCTCTCACAATATACGCCGAAGGCGTATATCACCGCCCGAAGGGCGATATCATGCCGAAGGCATATCACCCGTTCCGCCAGGAACGGATATCATTCCCACCGCGACACGGCTCTCTTGGGAGGTCAGGATGAACCCTTTTGGTTCTCCTTCGCAGTCCTGCACGATGCGATCAGAAGCCGTTGAATGGTCCCGCGTTCCCGCTCCAGAAGCTGATACTGTGCCTGGTCGATGCGTCCTGTCCGGGCCAAAAGCTTCAGCCAGAAGCCGGTTTCGTTGGTCTCCTTCAGCGCGATCTCCAGCTTTGAAATAAAGTCCTTTTTCCCGTGGGCGTACTGCGCCTCGTGGATATTCGCACTGATAGACGTTCCCGCCCGTCCCAATTGGTCGGTCATATAGGCGCTTTTCGGTATGGTGATACTGTCTACCAGCTCGACGATTTGAACTGCGAATTCAAAAGAAAGGTCCAGCAGTTTGTTGTCGGACATAGGATCGCCTCACAATTACAAAATCAAACGGTAAAATCAAACGGGAAAACCAAACGGCAGAGATATTGCCATTCACCGGGACCCGGATGCAAACTTCATAAGCTTGAATGATATATCGCTGACGCGATAGGATATACGGCCAAGGCCGTATGATATATTTGCTGACTCAAATATGATATGATATCCGTTCCTGCATACGCGCAGCGTATATCATTCGCAAAGCGGATATCATTTGCGAAGCAAATATCATCCGTTCCGCCAGGAACGGATATCATTGCAAAAAAGCAGCCTTTCGGCTGCTTTTTTGCTGTGTAAGAGCGCGCAAAAGTTCACCAAACCATAGAAAGACCGCCTAAAAGTGCACCAGTTGCACGCCTTCTATTTGAACCACCGTTTCAAATGCCGTTTGATACTATCTTCCATGTGGAATAGATACTGTATTCTTTCGACGGTAAGCCGCACCTGTGCAGTCCCCATCTCGCGCTCTGCCTCATCCGCGCATTGTCCGATTGCCCGCTTGATGTTGTATTCAAGCCATTCGATCCAGGTATATGCCAGCCCAAAAACCGCAGCGTAATCCCTGAATCCGTTATCATAAGCGTCAAGATAACCGTCGAAGAAAGCCTTAATCTTGGTAAAATCAAGATTGCAGATCGTCGCTCCGGCCCATTGAAGGGAGAGCTGAAGCGCGCTTGAAACGGGATTGCCGCACTCCAAACATTCAAGATCAATTACCTTGGGCTGCCCTTCGTCCCACATGACGTTTTTGGGGTCCATATCTTCATCGACAATGCACTCGATCCCGGGAAGCGCGGCGCGAGCCTTGTTCATCTCGTTTTCGGCATGGATCAGCAGATCCTTGTTTTCTTCTATAACAGTCCCGATGTCGGGATTTTGCCCGAAAGCTGCCTCTGTAAGCCCGCTCCAATCCACGCAACTAAACTCCGGTTCGGGCTTCGGTATCTGCGCGGGAGCGATGGCATGTATCCTTCCCTGAATGCTTCCCGCTGCTCGGCATTGATCTGCGGAAATGTTGTAAAAATCTGTTGTTTGCCCATTCTGCCAAGGATAGATGTAGAAATACCCGCCGCCGTATTCTTGCAGTTTGCTGCCATTGATTGTTATTGCCGGCACGATAGGAATCCCGGCGTCTTCCAACACCTTTTCCAAAGCGTCTGCCCGTTTGAAGTTCCCAAGGGCGTCAGGGCGTTTCATGATGTTCGGATTGAGGTGTTTTACCGCGAAGGAGCCGTTTTCTGTGTTGACTTTGTACATCCTGTGCAGATAACCTCCGGATACCGGCGTAATCGGGAGCAGCACCAATCCCAACGCTTTATCTGTAAACAGTTTTACGATTATTTTCTCTATCATGTCCTCAAGTCCTTATGAAATCAAAACATCTGTTGAGGGAATTATAGCAGGTTCAATCAGATATGACAACAAAGAAAGCCGCCTTTGTCCTGGTAGACAAAAGCGGCTGCTTTTATGGTGACCCGTACGGGACTCGAACCCATGTTACCGCCGTGAAAGGGCGGTGTCTTAACCACTTGACCAACGGGCCTGGTAGCGGCAATCTGACTCGAACAGATGACAACACGGGTATGAACCGGGTGCTCTACCAACTGAGCTATGCCGCCATATAGACGCCGCCCGGGCAGCAAGGGCTCGGAACAGCATGGAAATTATAGCGGATATCGCTCCGTTTGTCAAGTAAAATTTTCACTTTTTTCGGGGATTTCCAATTTCCCGGTCCCGAATTTCTCCCTTTTCGGGCTTGACACGGACAGCGGCATCGCCTATAATCAGCATGGAACGCAGCCTGTTCCGCAAAAACAGAATAGAAGGGACGAACTATGAATAACAAGATTTTTGAAGCGCTGCGGCAGTACGGCTTCGAGCCTGTCAGCAATGCCGTCAGCGTGGGGACCTGGCGGAATTACGCCGTCTCCCTGCAAAAATTCAACGCGAAGACCTATTATATGCGCTGGGCCATCCGAATCCCCAAGAGCTCCCGAGACCTGGCGAAGGCCCTGCGGGCGGCGGTCAAGGCCTCCGGCGAGAAGGGTATCGCCTTGAACTCGGCATTGCCGAACTTTGTGCTCCTGACCGTGAACTTTGCCAAGGCCGGCGAGCAGCTCGAGGTTTTCCCCAGGTGGATGAACATCGTTGCGGACGCCCTGGCGCAGAACGGCATCGCCCCCGCCAACACCTGCGCCGTCACCGGCGCGGCTAACCCGGACAGCCTCTGCCTGGTGGACGGCTTCAATTATCAGCCGGTCTGCGCCTCCGCGGTGCGGCAGAAGGACTATGACCTGCAATCCAAGGTGGAGGAAAACGAGAACAACGGCAGCTACGTCACCGGCTTGGTAGGCGCCGTGCTGGGCGCTCTGGTGGGAGTCGCCGTCAATCTGCTGACGATTTTCTTCCTGCATTATGTGGTCGCCTACCTGATGGCGCTGATCCCTGTCTGCGCGATGTTCGGCTACAAGCTCTTCAAGGGCAAAATGGACAAGATGGCCATCGTCATCGTCATCGTGCTGAGCCTCCTGTGCGTGCCCCTGATGATGGTGCTGGAGCTGGCCTTAGAGGCGGCGAAGGAGCTGAAGGTCTCCTTCGGCGAGGCTCTGGGCTGGGCCTTCCGAAACTTCACGAAGCCGCAGGTCTTTGACCTGGTCAAGGGCGACATCCTGAAGCTTCTGCTCTTCATGGGCCTGGGCGTGTTCGTTGCCTGGGGCTTTATGAGCCGCCAGCTCAACAGCAGCAAGACCGGGAACTCCAAGCTCCAGCTGGAGACCATGCGGCCCAATCCCAACTGCCAGCCGACGCAGCAGCCGATGCAGCAGTAAAGGCCCGGTCAGACAGAAAACCAAGAGGCAGCGGAGATCCTTGCTCCGCTGCCTCTTCAGACTGTCAATGAACTTGAATCGAGATTTGTCGCGGGAAAGCCACGAATGACACAAGTGAAGAATGCAAAGTGAAGAGTGAAGAGTTTCGGAATTTTTAATATCTGCGATATTAAAAATATATCATATTATTTTTTCTCCGCTGTCGGCGCTAAACGCGCTTGCATCCTGCGGAAAAAGCGACCCCTACAAGCAGTTGCTGTGCGAGATATGTAAGTTCAAAATACATTTCATTCTGCAATTGGCAAATTGCAGAATCCCTTAACTTTTCACTCTTCACTCTTCACTTTTCATTGGTACAAATCGATTTCCCATTGGCATATTTGACATACTGACCAAGAGGCAGCGCTGCCGCTGCCTCTCGATCTTTATCCCGTCACCGCCGCGGCGTAGAGGGCGTTTTTGGAGACGCCGGTTTCCTCGGCGACCTGCTTCACCGCATCCTTGGTGCGCAGGCCGCTGTCCGTCAGCCTCTGGACCAGGGCCAGGGCCTGCTCCAGGCTGACGGTCTCGGTCCGCGGCTCCGCCCCGGCGACCACTAAGACGTACTCGCCCCGGGGCTCGTTGGCCTCGTAGTACCGCAGCGCCTCCTCCAGCGTCAGGCGCAGGACCTCCTCGTGGAGCTTCGTCAGTTCCCGGCAGAGGCTTACGGCCCGGTCCGGCCCGAAGGCCTCCAGCAGCTCCCCTAAGGTCCCCCGCAGGTGGTGGGGGGCCTCGTAGAAGAGCATGGTCCGCTCCTCGGTCTTCAGCCGCTCCAGCCGCTCCCGGCGCTCCTTTTTCTGGGCCGGGAGGAAGCCCTCGAAAGTGAAGCGCCCGGTGGGCAGGGCGGAGACAGACAGGGCCGTAATGGCGGCGCAGGGACCCGGCAGAGCGCAGACCGGCACCCCGGCCTGGGCGCAGAGCCGCACTAAGTCCTCGCCGGGGTCGGAGATGGCGGGGCAGCCCGCGTCCGTCACCAGGGCGCAGCTCTCCCCGGCCAGCAGCCGCTCTAAGATGCGGGGGCCGCTCTCCTTCTTGTTGTGCTCGTGGTAGCTGACCAGGGGCTTTTTCAGCTCTAAGTGGTTCAGCAGCTTCACGGACACGCGGGTGTCCTCGGCGGCAATGAAATCCGCCGCCGCCAGGGTCTCGGCGCAGCGCCGGGAGATGTCCCCCAAATTCCCAATGGGCGTGGGGACCAGGTACAAGGTTCCGGTCATGGTTCCTCCAAAAATATTTGAGACGTTGGGTGGGGAAGATTGTAGGGGGCGGCGGCCCCTACAGCGCGGGAACGCGGGCGGTCAATGACCGCCCCTACGGCGCGGGGACCAGCGGCGCGTCCCAGGTCAGGCCGGGTTTGCCGCCCTTGACGGCCTTCACCAGCAGCAGGGAGGGCGCAGCGCCGGGGCGGGGGCAGACGGGCCGAAGGACTTTCGGCTCGAGATCGTGCGCCCGGAGGGAGCAGCAGAGGTCCGTCAGCCGCTCCGGTCGGTGGACCATCCAGAGGCAGCCGCCGGTGCGCAGCAGCCAGGCCGCCGCGGCGCAGACCTCGTCCAGGGTGCAGCAGAGCTCCGTCCGGGCCACGGCCCGGGCCTCGTCCTCCGGGACGCAGCCGCTGCCCACGGGGTAGTAGGGCGGATTGCAGACCGCGTACCGGAAGGAGCCAGCGGGCAGCAGTTCCCGGATGGCCCGAAGGTCCCCTCGCAGGACCGTGAAGCGGTCCCCGAGCCGGTTTTGGGCGGCGGTCCGCTCCATGGCGGCGCAGGCCTCGGCCCGGAGCTCCACCGCCGTGATATGCAGGCCGGGCTCCCGGGCCAGCAGCAGCAGGCCCACTGCCCCGCTCCCGGCGCAGAGGTCGCAGACCGCGGCGGACCGGGGCGGGCGGGCAAAGTCGGCCAGGGCCACGGCGTCGGTCCCCAGGGGGAAGCCCTCCTCCGGCTCCAGCTCCAGCCAGCCGTTCAGCGTTTCAAGTTTCATAGGACCCTCCGACGGCAGTATCTTTTCATCCGTAGGGGCCGATGCCCACATCGGCCCTGCTTTCCGACGAAACGGGACTGTTGAATAGAGACATTGGATGAAAAAAGGACCTGTGCAGCGCACAGGCCCTTTTTGTCGTTACATTACAGCTCGATGGCCTCGACGGGGCAGGCAGCCGCGCAGGAGCCGCACTCCACGCACTGCTCGGCGTCGATGACGTACTTGTCCTCGCCCTCGGTGATGATGCCCAGGGGGCAGGTGTCGGCGCAGGTGCCGCACTTCACGCAATTGTCGGTAATGGTGTAAGCCATGGTCGTTCCTCCTTCTGTTCTGTGTGGGGTGGGTTCTTTGCTTGCTGTCCCTATCATAGCATGTTTTTTGAAAAATGCAATGGGCAAATGAAAAATATCTGTGAATTTTTTGTTCATGTTGGGCTCTTTTTCGCCGCCGGTGGATATACTTTCTATATTTGATTACAGAAAGGAAGCCGATGCAATGCGATTGCTGGAACAGTTCGCCTTCCCCCTGGACCGCCGCCTGCCCCCGGACCCGGTGCTCTGCCGGGAAAAAGAGCTGGCGGAGCTGGTCCGTGTGCTCTGCCGCCGGGGGAAAAACAGTCCGGCCCTGGTGGGGCCGCCGGGGGTGGGGAAGACTGCCATCGTGGAGGAGCTGGCCCGGCGGCTGGAGCGGGGCCAGGTCCCGGTCCAGTTGGCCGGGAAGCGGATCTGGAGCCTGAATATGGCGGCGCTGGTGGCCGGGACCAAGTACCGGGGCGAGTTCGAGGAGCGGGTGCGGGACCTGCTGCAGGAGACGGCACAGGCGGGGAACGTCATCCTGTTTTTGGACGAGCTGCACACCCTGATGGGGGCGGGCGGGGCCGAAGGCGCCATCGATGCGGCGAATCTGCTGAAGCCCGCCCTGGGCCGGGGCGGGGTCCAGGTCATCGGGGCCTCCACCCGGGAGGAGTACAGCCGCCGCGTCGAGGCGGACCCGGCCCTGGCCCGGCGCTTCCGGGTGGTGGCGGTGGAGCCCGCGACGCCGGAGCAGAGCTTAGAGATGCTGCGGGGCGCGGTCGCGGGGCTGGAGCGGCACCACCGGGTCTGCATCCTCTCCCAGGCCCTGGAGGCCGCGGTACAGCTCAGCGATTGCTATCTCCCGGAGCGCTTTCTGCCGGACAAGGCCCTGGACCTGCTGGACGAGAGCGCCGCGGCGGTCTCCCTCCGGGGCGGTGCTCTGGTGGACCGGCAGGCGGTGACGCTCTGCCTCCAGCGGGCCACGGGCATCCCCCTGCGCCGCCTCTGCGAGGGGGAGCAGGCGGCCCTGCGGGACCTGGAGGCCCGGCTGGGCGCCGCCGTCTTCGGCCAGCCGGAGGCGGTGCGGGCCGCTGCCGCGGCCGTGCGCCGGGGCAGACTGGGCTTGGGGGAGCCGGGACGGCCCTGCGCCGCCCTGCTCTTCACCGGCCCCACCGGCGTGGGGAAGACCGCCCTCTGCAAGGCTCTGGCCCGGGAGGTCTACGGGAGCGAGGCCGCCCTGCTGCGGCTGGATATGACGGAATACGCCCAGGAGCACACGGCGGCCCGCCTGCTGGGCGCGCCGCCGGGCTATGTGGGCTACGGCAAGGGCGGGGAGCTGACGGAGCGGGTGCGGGCCAGGCCCCACAGCCTCATCCTCCTGGACGAGCTGGAGAAGGCCCACCCCAGCGTGGCCGCCCTGCTGCTGCAAATTCTGGAGGACGGCAGACTGACCGACAGCTTAGGCCGGACGGCGGACTTCCGGAACACCCTGCTGGTGATGACCACCAACGCGGGGAGCCTGGGAGCCAAGGCGCGGGCGGGCTTCGAGGCGGAGGCCGCCCCGGAGGACCGGGTCTCGGGGGCCTTTTCCCCGGAGCTGCTGGGCCGGATGGACGCGGTGATCCCCTTCCGGCCTCTGCCGGAGCCCGTGCTGGCCCAAATCGCCGCGGCGGAGCTCCGGGCGGCCCTGGATAGGGTGGCGGCGGCGGGCCTGCGGGTGGAGTGGGCCCCGGAGCTCCCGGCGGCTCTGGCCCGGGCCTGTGCCAGGGACCCGGCAGGGGCCAGAGCCCTCCGCCGCCTGCTGCGGATCCAGGTCCTGGACCCGGCGGCGGACCTGATCCTGCAAGGCGTGACCCGCGCCGCCCTGGGCCCCAGCGGCCTGCGCCCGGCGCTGCTAATGCGCCCGTAGGGCGAAAAATCCGCAGCCGGGAACGGCTGCGGATTATTCAATATTATTGCGCTCAGGCCTTTCCGGCGCAGCCCAGCACGTCGATGAGCTTGTGGCGAACCAGCTCCTTGATGTTGGCGCGGGCGGGCTTCAGGTACTCTCTGGGGTCAAACTTCTCGGGGTGCTCGTTGAAGAACTGCCGGATGGTGCCGGTCATGGCAAGACGCAGGTCGGAGTCGATGTTGATCTTGCAGACGGCGGAACGGGCGGCCTCACGCAGCTGCTCCTCGGGGATGCCCACGGCGTCGGGCATCTTGCCGCCGTTGGCGTTGATCATGGCGACGTAGTTCTGGGGCACGGAGGAGGAGCCGTGGAGCACGATGGGGAAGCCGGGCAGACGCTTGGTGATCTCCTCCAGCACGTCGAAGCGCAGGGGAGGCGGCACCAGGATGCCCTTCTCGTTGCGGGTGCACTGGGCGGCGGTGAACTTGTAGGCGCCGTGGGAGGTGCCGATGGCAATGGCCAGGGAGTCGCAGCCGGTCTTGGAGACGAACTCCTCGACCTCCTCGGGGCGGGTGTAGGAGGCGGCGTGGGCCGCGACCTTCACGTCGTCCTCGATGCCGGCCAGGGTGCCCAGCTCGGCCTCGACCACCACGCCGTGGTCGTGGGCGTACTCGACGACCTTGCGGGTGATCTCGATGTTCTCGGCAAAGGGCTTGGAGGAGGCGTCGATCATGACGGAGGTGAAGCCGCCGTCGATGCAGGCCTTGCAGGTCTCAAAGTCGGGGCCGTGGTCCAGATGGAGGGCAATGGGGATCTCAGGGCATTCGATGACGGCGGCCTCCACTAACTTCACCAGATAGGTGTGGTTGGCGTAGGCGCGGGCGCCCTTGGAGACCTGGAGGATAACGGGAGCGTGCTCTTCCTTGCAGGCTTCGGTGATGCCCTGCACAATCTCCATGTTGTTGACGTTGAAGGCGCCGATGGCGTAGCCGCCGTCATAGGCCTTCTTGAACATTTCAGTGGTCGTTACCAGAGGCATATTGTTCGTCACTCCTTATCAGTTTTTTTGGACGATTTGATTATACCATATTTCCGAAGAAATACAAGCCTTATTTTCCGGCAATCTCTGCCGACAACTGCAAATCATGCAGAGCCGCGTCATGCTACAGCACCGTCACGTAGCGCTCCAGCTGGCGCTTCAGCTTTTCCACGGCGGCCAGAGCGGCCTCGGGGAAGGCCGTGCCCTCCTGCTCCCGCCAGGCTCCGATGACGGAGCGGGAGACGCAGAGAGCGGCTCCGTGGCCCAGCCGGTCAAAGGCGCAGGCGGCGTGCTTCACGGCGCAGCCCTGGGCGCCGCAGCCGGGGACCAGGAAGAAGAGGGTGTCGTAGCGCTTGCGGAGCTCCTGTACTGCGCCGGGGGAGGCAGCGCCTACCACCGCGCCTACCTCGCCGTAGCCGCATTTGCCGAAGAGGTCCATGCTCCAGCGGAGGGTCAGGTCGGCCATAGCCCGGTGCACCACCCGGTCGCCGGAGATCAGGTCCTGCACCTCGGCGGCGGAGCGGTTGGAGGACCGGACCACCACGAAAATGTTTTTGGCGTTCTCCCCCTTGAGCCAGGGCAGATAGGGCTTGATGCCGTCGCTGCCCAGGTAGCCGTTGAGCACCAGGGCGTCGCAGGGGTAGGGGATGCTCCGCACCCCGTCGAATTCCAGCCCGCCGAAGACGCTCTCGGCGGTCAGGGCTGCGATGTGGCCCACGTCGGAGCGCATGGTCTCCAAAAGGACGTAGTAGCCGAGCTTTTTGGCGGAGGCCAGGACCTCCTGCATGACCTTCACCCCCTGCCAGCCCAGGGCAGAGAAGCAGGCGGTCTGGACCTTGACGGCGGGGACGGCCTTTTTCAGCCCGTCCAGCAGGGTTTTACAGAAAAGTCCATAGCTCTCGGCCAAGGCCTCGGGGGTCTTGCCCAGCCGGGCTTCGCATTCGGCCAGCAGCTCCGGCGGGATCAGCTCCGGCGTCGGGTCCAGCCCCACGACAATGGGGGTCTTGAGCTTGCGGATCTTGCTTTGCAGCAGGTCAATGGACATGGTGCGCACCTCGTTTCTTAGAGTCTATACGGTTTTATCTATTATACCAGAAGTCGGGAAAAAATAACAGTCTTTTTTCTCGAAAATTGGAGATAATAGGGACGAAAGGAGGCGAAGAACATGACGGTCAAAGGCTTTGCTCTGACCTTGGGGCTTGGCATGGTGGGCGGCGCGGTGGCCGCGGCGGTCCTGCCGAAGCAGCCGCAGGTCCGCCGTGCGGTCTCCAAGGCGGCGGACACCGTGGAAGGCGCGGTGGAAACCGCAAAAACCGCGATTTGCGGGTAAAAGGCAGCGGGAAGCGTCCGGAAGGGCGCTTCCCGTTCCGCGTTTGCAAGAATACGAAAAAGGTATTTGATATTTTGTTGGTTATGATGCTTAGACTTCATAACAACCGCTTTTTATCTGGAAATGTGGACGGATATCTTCTGATTGTTTTCTTGCAGATTTTATTATAAACAATCCTTGCAGAAAAAGAAAAAATACGATATAATTAATTTGGAAGCTGAAAGCGTTTTAGATTGTAGGTAATGCCATGAAAACCAAAATACAAGAAATCATAACAACGATCCTTCGGAAAACTGAAATATATAAAACAGGCCAGAGCAAGGAATCTCGCAAGCAAAAGGGACAGTTTTTTTCGTCGCTTGCAATTGCACAGTTTATGGCAAATCAGCTTGCTGCACCGGAACTGACCGAAGTGAGTATTCTCGATCCCGGAGCGGGGAATGGTCTTCTCGGTTTCATGGCGTTAGCAAAGTGCCTTGAGTGGAAAACAGCAAAGAGCATTTCCTTGACATATATTGAGAATGACCCGGAGGTTCTTCCAATACTACAATGGCTAAAAATCGAGGTAGAAAACTGTCTCTCAACGACAGAAGTAAAAATTCAAGTACATATTCTTCAGGACAATTTTATCTTGAAGTCTTTTGCTGATAAAAGATTTGACATTCTGATTAGCAATCCACCATTTGTAAAAATCGCAAGAAAGTCGGCTGAAGCGGCGGCAATGTCTGAATATGTTTTCGGCCAACCAAACATGTATGCACTGTTTTCCTTAAAAGGGCTGTCTTTGCTTAAATCTGACGCACAATTTGTTTTGATAACGCCGCGCTCATGGACATCCGGCAATTACTTTGTACGAATGCGTGAATATGTAGCAGAGAATGTAAGTATAGAAAAAATACATCTGTTTGATTCCAGAGACAGGGTATTCTCTGATGAAGACGTTTTGCAGGAAACAATGATTTGGACAGGCAGAATCGCAGAGCAAAAGAGGAGCATAACTGTTTCAATCAGCAAAAACGACCAATTCGCTGATGTGACAACTTTCTCCGGGAATTCAAGTATGCTGCTCTCTGATAATCCAGACAAAAACATTTTCCTTCCATCTTCATATCAAGACTATTGTTTGCTTGCCAAAATGAGAGAACAGAAAAACACCTTTGATAGCCTTGGGTATATATTTAAGACCGGCCCTGTAGTTGAGTTTCGATGCAAGAATGCGCTTTCCAAGCAAAAACGAGATAATTATATTCCAATGTTAAGACCTTCAAATATCCAAAAGGGCGGATTTTGCTTTCCGCTTGATATCGGAAAAGCACAGTATGTAGACGTACAGAATAATCCTGCTTTTGTAATTCCAAACACACCAACCGTCCTGGTTCGCCGTCTGTCGGCAAAAGAAGAACCCCGAAGGCTTCAATGTTGTGCGTATCGACCAATCCCAGACGAAAATAACATTTCAGTTGAAAACCATGTAAATTATCTGATCCGGAAGGATGGTAAGCCTATCTCCGAGGAAGAGATGTATTGGGCCTGCAATCTATTAACGTCAGACCAATATGAGTGCTATTTCAGAATGCTGAGTGGAAGTACACAAGTAAACGCCAGAGAACTTAACATGCTTCCGGTAGAAGGGAGATTATAAGGAAAATGAAGCAAAAGGTAGAACATTATCAATATGCAGTTCTCGAAGAAGCAGCAAGCATTTTGGCTTCGATAGACATGCCGGCACATTTAAGAAACCCACGATGCGTAATGACCCTTGCAGCATGTGCCGGTCTCAGCAAACAAGGGGATTGGAAGCATACATCGGAGAACTATAAAGGGACTCACGAAATTATTGAGTTTATCAACAAGCATTTCCCGAATAAAGCATCGCTTGACACGCAGGGATATCAGGAGAACTCGAGAGAGACGTTTCGCGATGAAACACTGAAAAAATGGATCTCGGCGGGAATCATGGAAGACAAGCCGGGATTGTCAACAAACTCGAAGGATAATGCCTACAGATTTACTTCTCAATTTGCTGCCCTTCTCCGGTCGTATGGGACAAAAAGCTGGGATGATGCTTTGAAAGAGTATCGAAAAACCCATACAAGCTATGCAGACATCCTGAAGCAAGCAAAAGAGCTTCAGCGAGGATATGAAATAAACTTCGACGATTATGAAATTAACCTGAAACAAACCGCACACAACAAACTGCAAATTGAAGTGCTCAAGACATTTGTCCCCAATTTCACAGAGGAAGCAGTCTTGCTCTATATAGCCGATGCGAAAGAACGCAAAGGCAAAGGCAATGAAAAACTGCGCAAAGAGTTGGGGATAGATATTTTCGATAAGTCTACGCTAATGCCGGACATTGTTCTTTATGATAAACCAAGAAAGAGGATTCTTTTTATCGAGGCTTATAACAGTACAGGGGAATTTACAGTTGATCGTGTAAACAGCATAAAAGCACTTTGTCATTGCCCGCCAGGAACCGAAGTCGCTTTCATCACAGCTTTTTGGGACCTGAAAACAGCACTTCGCGTATTCTCAAAAATTGCATGGGACACAGATATTTGGATTGTGGAAGATGAAACGCATATGATTCATAAAAACGGCGATAGATTTTTGGGCCGTCCCCTTTGACACGCCTCAAAATACCCTGAAAAAACAGAAAAAAGTTCTTGCATTTTTGCGGCTTCTGTGCTATCATACATTTTGCTCTGCAATAGAACTACGGCTGCCGTGTGCCGTGAACTGCGGCATTGGGAGGTTTGAATATGCAAACTCTGAAAACCATCGTTCTGGTGCTGGATCTGCTCAGCGCCGTTGTGCTTACTGCCACCATCCTCATCCAGTCCGGCAAGTCCGCCGGTCTGTCCGGCGCCATCGCCGGTGCTTCCGACTCCTTCATGTCCAAGGGCGGCAGCAAGACCCTGGACGCCAAGCTGGCGAAGGCAACCAAGTGGATCGGCCTGGCCTTCGTGCTTCTGAGCCTGCTGGCCGTCATCCTGGTCAGCGCCACCAAGGCCTGAGCAGCGCAGACGCAAAGCTCCCCCGCTTTCCAAAGGGAAGGCGGGGGAGCTTTGGTTTCTCCGGCAGGCTGCTTTGCTCAGCCCTGGCCCTTTCCGGCCCAGTTGCCGGTGGCGGCGGCGGTGAGGTAGGCGTTGATGAAGCCGTCGATGTTGCCGTCCATGACGGCGTTGATGTTGGTGTTCTCAAAGCCAGTGCGGGCGTCCTTTGCCAGGGTGTAGGGCATGAAGACGTAGTTCCGGATCTGGGAGCCCCATTCGATCTTCTGCTGGACGCCCTTGATGTCGGAGATCTTGTCGTAGTGCTCCCGCTCCTTGATTTCGACGAGCTTGGACTTCAGCATCCGCAGACAGGTCTCCTTGTTCTGGAACTGGCTGCGCTCCTGCTGGCAGGCCACCACAATGCCCGTGGGCTTGTGGATCAGCCGGACCGCGGAGGAGGTCTTGTTGATGTGCTGGCCGCCGGCGCCGGAGGAGCGGTAGACCTGCATCTCGATGTCCTCGGGGCGGATTTCCACGTCCACGTCGTCGGTGATCTCGGGGATCACCTCCACGGCGGAGAAGGAGGTGTGCCGCCGGGCGTTGGCGTCGAAGGGGGAGATGCGCACCAGCCGGTGGACGCCGTGCTCGGACTTCAAAAAGCCGTAGGCGTTGGGCCCTTCGACCAAAATGTCGGCGGATTTCAGCCCGGCCTCGTCGCCCTCGATGTAGTCCAGGATCTTGTAGCTGAAGCCGTGGCGCTCCGCCCAGCGGGTGTACATCCGGTAGAGCATCTGGCACCAGTCCTGGGCCTCGGTGCCGCCGGCCCCGGCGTGGAAGCTCATGAGGGCGTTGTTGCCGTCGTAGGCCCCGGTCAGCAGGGTCTCGAGCCGGGCGTCCTCCATTTCGGCCTGGAGCTCGTCAAAGCCCTGGGTCAGCTCCTCCAGCATGGACTCGTCGCCCTCCTCTAAGGCCATCTCGCAGAGGGTGTAGAGGTCCTCCCACTGGCCCTGCATTTTGGCGAAGCGGGCGCACTTGGCCTCCAGCTGCTTGGTCTTGACCATGATCTTCTGGGACTTCTCGGGGTCGTCCCAGAAGCCGGGGGCCTCGGCCATCGCGTGCAGCCGCTCCAACTCCTCGTTGGCCCCGTCGATGTTCAGAGAGGCCCGCAGGTCCGTCAGCTTCGGCTCCAGGTCGTTCAGTTTGACTTTGTATTCCTCAAATTCAATCATACTATCGTCTCCGTGTTGAAATTTCCTATCTATTATAATGGAAGGGAGGCGGTTTGTAAAGGATTATTTTGGAGACAAGGTTGCTGGCGGGGACCGGCGGGCGGCCAATGACCGCCCCTACGGGCGGGGGAAAGAGGGCCGATGTGGGCATCGGCCCCTACGGGCGGGGAACGGCGGACGGCTGAGAGCCGTCCCTACAGGCGGGTCTGTTGCCTGTTGCCCGTTGCCTGTTGCCTGAAAAAAACCCTTGACAACTGCTGTGTCATGTGCTATAACTGTATTAGCACAAGCGATACAGATAATACAGAACGAAAGGAGCGTGGTCGTTTGATCAGTCTGAACTACCGGGACCCCAGGCCCATCTACGAGCAGTTGGAGGAAAAGCTGCGTCGGCTGATCCTCTCCGGGGCCATCGCCGAGGGGGAGCGTCTGCCCTCGGTGCGGGAGCTGGCGAGCCAGCTCGCCATCAATCCCAACACCATCCAGCGGGCCTATCGGGAGCTGGAGCAGGCGGGCTTTCTCTATTCCGTTCCGGGCAAGGGCTCCTTCGCCGGAAAGCTCTCCGGCGTGGACGAGAGCCGCCGCCGGGAGCTGCGGGAGAAGCTGGTAAACGTCTGGACCGAGCTGCTGCAGTTGGGAGAGGCCCCCGAGGAACTGCAAACCCTTTTGAAAGACACTGTAGGGGGCGGCCCCCGGACGCCCCGTGCCAGCGATGCAGACACGGAAAGCGGGCCGTCGAAGGCGCCGGCCCCTACAGAAGGAGGAAACGAGAAATGATTGAAGTGCGCAATCTGCGGAAGACCTTTGACAGCTTTGTGGCCCTGGACGATTTGAGCATGACCGTTCCCGAGGGCGCGGTCTACGGTCTGGTGGGCCCCAACGGCGCGGGCAAATCCACCGTGATCCGCCACATCACCGGCATTTTCCGGCCCGACAGCGGCACCATCACCGTGGACGGCCAGCCGGTCTACGAGAACCCGGCGGTGAAGGCCGGGATCGCCTACATCCCCGACGACATCTTCTATTTCCCCTCCGCCAGTCTCACGGACATGGCGAATTTCTACGCCGGGATCTACCCGAACTTTGACAGGAAGCTCTGCGAGGAGCTGCGCGAGAGCTTCAACCTGGACCCCAAGAGCCAGCTCCGCCGCTTCTCCAAGGGAATGCAGAAGCAGGCCGCCTTCCTGCTGGCTGTGGCCAGCCGTCCGAAGCTCCTGGTGCTGGATGAGCCCGTGGACGGCCTGGACCCCGTCATGCGCCGCCAGGTCTGGGGCCTGCTGCTCCAGGACGTGGCCCAGCGGGGCGTCACGGTGCTGGTCAGCTCCCACAACCTGCGGGAGCTGGAGGACGTGTGCGACCACGTGGGCATCCTCCACAAGGGCAAGATGCTGCTGGAGCGGACCTTAGACGAGCTCCAGGACAATGTGGTGAAGGCCCAGATCGTCTTCCGGGAGGGGACCGACCTGCCCGAGAGCCTGAAGGTCCTCCACCGCAGCCGCAGCGGCAAGGTGGAAACCATCATCATCCGAGGCAGTCAGGAGGCTGTCAGCGCGGCCCTGGCCGCCGTCAATCCGATCTTCTACGACCTGGTGCCTCTGACCTTAGAGGAGGTCTTCGTCTATGAGCTGGGAGGTGTGGACTATGAAGTCAAAAATGTCATTCTTTGATGCGACCCTGCTGAAAAAGAACATCAGCCGCTTCGCCCCGGCCTGGGGCCTGCTGACCCTGTTCCTGTTCCTGTCCATGCCCCTGAGTCTGATGCGGGCGCTGACCGACCTGTCTTCCTACATGCGAAGCGTCACGGCCTCGGACCGGCTGAGCGCGATGGTCCCCATGGGGATCCTCTACAGCTTCGGTACGGCTATCATTTTTGCGGCCCTGCTCTTCAAGTACCTGCACAAGACCCAGTCCGCCTATATGATGCACGCCTTCCCCATGACCCGCACTTGTCTCTTTGTCACCAACGCGGTCTCCGGCCTGCTGTTTTGGGTGGTTC
Organism: Oscillospiraceae bacterium; assembly: GCA_017429325.1. Lineage (GTDB taxonomy): Bacteria > Bacillota > Clostridia > Oscillospirales > Oscillospiraceae > JAFRPC01. The sequence goes on from JAFRPC010000037.1 coordinate 46,597, forward strand.
CGACCCTGTTCATCACCCTCTGCAATCTGACGGTGCTGGCGGCCTTCGGCGTCACAAGCTGCACCGGCCTGGTCTGGGCCGCCTTTGGGAAATGGCTGCTGGCCTTCCTCTGCTTCTACGGCCTCGCGGTCTTCACCATGCACATCTCGGGCCGGACCGTCATCGCCATTCTGAGCTATGCCGCCCTGAACTTCATCTTCCTGCTGGTGCCCCTGCTGGTCCTGCTGCTGGTGGACTTCTACTTCATGGGCTTTGACTACAGCGTCCCGGATCTCTTCTTCTGGCTGTCTCCCATTGTGGCGATGCTGCGGAGCTGGACCGAACTGAAAACGGTCATGGCGGTGGTTTACGCCGTCCTGGGTCTGGTCCTGCTGGTCCTGGCCTGGGTCCACTACCGCTTCCGCCAGGTGGAGCGGGCCGGAGACCCCATGGTCTTCCAGTGGGCTCGCATTGCCTTCCGGGTGGTCTTCACCCTCTGCTGTGCCCTGGGCTTCGGCTGGATCCTGGCCGCCTTCTTCGGCCTCCTCGATGCGGGCCGGAACGGCGTCTTCCTGCCCTACGCCCTGATCGGCTGCTTCCTGGGCTGGTTCAGCTCCTCCATGATGCTTGAGCGCACCGTCAAAGTCTTCCGGAACAAGAAGGTCTGGCTGGGCTTCGCCGTCTTTGCCGGGGTCCTGGCCCTGGCAGTGCTGGGCCTGAAGTACGACCTGCTGGGCCTCCAGCGCCGGGTCCCCGAGACCGCCCAGGTGGAATCGGTGGAGATCTGGACCGCCGGCAATTACGATTCCCCCAACACCGACTGCATCAGCCTGACCGAGGCCGAGCAGATCGACGTGGTGCGGGCCTTCCATCAGAAGGCCCTCGAGGACCCGAACAATCAGTCCGGCGCCCGGAGGAGCGTCTTTGACGGCGGCTACTATGATTCCCTGCACGTCTGCTACCACCTCTCCGGCGGCGGGACCCTGCAGCGGGTCTACCGCGTCCCCGAGCGCGACTACAAGGCCCTGGCGCAGCTCTATGCCGACCCGGAGATCGCCGCGGCCTGGTATGAGAAGGCCCTGCCGGAGAAGTTCTCCCGCGTGACCCTCGATGGCATGGAGGAATATGAAGTGGACCAGTACGGAAACGAGACCTACGGGACCAGGGAGCGTGCCTGCAAAGATCCCGCCGCCCTGCGGGAGGCGGTGCTGGCCGACGCCGGAGCAGGCCGCCTGCCCGTGGTCAACTTCCTGACCCGAAACGTGATCCTCCAGACAGAGGGCTCATACTACCAGATCAGAAACGAGCTGTACCTCTATTTTGACAATGGGGTCTGGCCGGACGGAACAAAGTACTCCTACATGTCCATCCCCATTGCGAGCACCGCCGTCGAGACCCTCGCCCTGTTCGAGGAGCAATAATAATCCGCCGACGGGACGGCGTTTCGACGCCTTTCCAAAGCAAAAACCGATATAATAGACGCACGTGGGACAACCGCGTGCGTCTTTCTTATGGATCGGGCTGTAGGGGGCGGCGCCTTCGACGCCCCGTGCTATCGTAACGAAACGGAAAACGGGCCGTCCAGGGGCCAGCCCCTACGGTGCAAACGAGACATAATCCACACAAAGGAGTGACTCAATATGCAATACACCAGCCTCTTGCAGGACAAGCGCCTGACCGTGCTGCTGACGGGGGAGATCGATCACCACTCGGCCCGGCAGGCCATGGAGGCCATCACTGCCAAGATCAACGTCTATCTGCCCCGCCGCTGCGTGCTGGACTTCGGCGGCGTGACCTTCATGGACTCCAGCGGCATCGCCGTCGTCATCCACACCCTTCGGGCCATGGAGGAGTTGGAGGGGGAGGTCTGCCTCGCCAACGTCCCGGCCCAGCCCATGAAGGTCCTCCGGGCCGGGGGCATTGAAAAATTGGTGCGCTGCGGCGCGGAAAGGAGCCCCGCATGAAGCCGGAAAATGAAGCCCTCGTGCAGTTTCCCTCCCTGTCCGCCAACGAGGCCCTGGCCCGGCAGATCGCCGCGGCCTTCGCCGCCCAGATGGACCCCACCTTAGAGGAGCTGGGGGACGTGAAGACCGCCGTCTCCGAGGCCGTCACCAACGCCATCGTCCACGCCTACCCGGACCGTATCGGCCCCGTGAGCCTCCGTCTGCGCCGTCTGCCGGGGAACGTGTTGGAGCTCACCGTCAAGGACAAGGGCCTGGGCATCGCCGACGTGGCGAAGGCCCGGGAGCCCCTGTTCACCACCGGCGGCGCGGAGCGCTCCGGCATGGGCATCACCATCATGGAGAGCTTTATGAACAGCTTTTCCCTGCGCTCCACGCCGGGCAAGGGCACCGTCGTCCGGATGCGGAAAAAACTACAGGGCCGCGGAGGCGCAGAGTGAAGGTCTGTAGGGACAAGCATTGCTTGTCCGCCGCTCCCTCGCAGACCGTTGACCTGATCGCCCGTGCCCAGGCCGGGGACAGAGAAGCGACGGAACGGCTGGTGGAGGAGAACGCGGGCCTGATCCGGGCCGTGGCCCGGCGCTACCAGGGCCGGGGGGTGGAGCCGGAGGACCTCTTTCAGCTGGGCAGCTTAGGCTTTCTGAAGGCTGTGGCGGGCTTCGACACTGGCTTCGGCACCCGCTTCTCCACCTACGCCGTGCCCAAGATCGCCGGGGAGATCCGCCGCTTCCTCCGGGACGACGGAGCCGTGAAAGTCAGCCGGACCCTGAAGGAGCGGGCCGTCGCCCTCCGGCAGACCCGGGAGCGGCTGGCAAAGGAGCTGGGCCGGGAGCCGGTGCTCTCAGAGCTGGCGGAGGCGTTGGAACTCACGCCGGAGGAGGCAGCCGAGGCGGAGACCGCCGCAGACCCCGTGGCCTCCATTCAGCAGCCCGCGGGAGACACGGGCCTGACCTTAGAGGCCGTGCTGGCCGACGGCCCCATGGAGGAACGTGTCGTGGAGCGGCTGGCCCTGCGCCAGGCCCTGGCCCAGCTCCCGGAGCGGGAGGCCCGGGTGGTGGCCCTGCGCTACTACCACGACCTGACCCAGGACCGGGTCGCCCGCATCGTCGGTGTGTCGCAGGTGCAGGTGAGTCGCATCGAAAAAAAGGCCCTGGCGCATTTACGGGAGCTGCTGGAAGGATAAAGTAAGAAGTAAGAAGTAAAAAGTAAGAAGCAGGAAGTGAGGAAGGGCAACCTCTTACTTCTTACTTCTTACTTTTTTACTTACCGAACCGATTATACGTTAAATAAGAAATTAACGATGTCTCCGTCCTTCATGACGTAGTCCTTGCCCTCCAGGCGGAAGAGGCCCTTGGCCTTGGCGTTGGCCATGGTGCCGCAGGCCTTCAGGTCCTCGAAGGCCACCACCTCGGCCCGGATGAAGCCCCGCTCGATGTCGGAGTGGATCTTTCCGGCGGCCCTGGGGGCCTTGGTGCCCCGGGTGATGGTCCAGGCGTGCACGTCGTCAGGACCCGCCGTCAGGAAGGAGATATAGCCCAAAAGCTCATAGGAGGTCTTGATGAGCCGGTCCAGGCCCCGCTCCGTGAGCCCTAACTCCTCCATGAACATCTGGGCGTCCTCGGCGTCCATGTCCATGATGTCCTCCTCGAACTTGGCGGCCACGGGCAGGACCGCGGCGCCCTGGGCGGCGGCCAGCTCCGAGAGGGCCAGATACTGGGGATGCTCCCGGTAGTTCGCCATGCCGTCCTCGTCCAGATTGGCGGCGTAGATCACGGGCTTGGTGGACAGCAGGCCGCCGTCCTGCAAAATATCCTTGTCCTCGTCGGTGAAGGGGAAGGTCCGGGCGGGCTGCCCCTCAGACAGGTGGGCCAGCAGGCTCTCGCACATCTCGGCCTCCCGCTTGTACTTCTTGTCGCCGCCCTTGAGGTTCTTTTTGGCCTTTTCCAGACGGCGCTCCACCACCTCGATGTCCGCTAAGATCAGCTCCAGCTCCAGGGTCTCGGCGTCGGAGCGGGCGTCGGCGGGGTCGGGGAAGAGGTTGGTGTTGTCAAAGCAGCGGACCACGTGGACCAGAGCGTCCGTCTGGCGGATGTTCTGGAGCACGGAGTTGCCCCGGCCCTGGCCCTTGCTGACGCCGGACACGTCCACAAAATCGATGCTGGCGGGGGAGTACTTCTTGGGGTGATAGTATTCCGCCAGCCAGTCCAGCCGCTCGTCGGGGACCTTGGCCTGGCCAATGTTGGCCTTGCCGGAGCCGCCGTAGCCGCCGGTCTCAGCCTTCGAGCCGGTCAGCGCGTTGTAAAGGGTCGTCTTGCCCACCCCGGGCAGACCCACGATACCTAATTTCATATTTGGTCACTTCTCCTTCATTTTTTCAGTATTTTCAAGGGTTTCCGGGCACCCCCATTTTGCGTTTACGCACTTTTTACGCGGGTTTGCGCGTTGGGAGCGGAAACCGAGGGCTGACAAGCCTCGAACTGCCGGATGGCCTTGTCCAGAGATTCGTCAGTGACATGGACGTACCGGTCCATGGTGGTTTTGATGCTTGCGTGGCCAAGAAGCTTTTGCAGCACCTTGGGCTGCATTCCGCTTTCTATGGCTCTGGTTGCGTAGGTGTGGCGGAGGGCGTGCATACAAAAGTGGTCGATACCGGCTTCGTCGCACAGCTTATACAGATGTGTGTCGTAAGAGCTGTTCTTCGCCGGTTCACCGGTCCGAAAGTTGATAAAAACAAGATCACGCATGACAAGCGTCGAGGCAGCACCCGTCCGTCTGTCGATATACTCCAGGGTTCTTGAAAGTAGCGGAGATTCCTTGCGGTCAACACTTTTTGCCTTTACTTCCTGCAAGATTTCAACGGCGCGATTCGTGAGAGGAATCGTGCGGTAGCTCTGCCGGGTCTTAGGAGGACCGGCCCGCCATTCCGTCTGCTTGTGGCGGTATTCCAGGGTCTTGTTGACCGTCAGAGTGCGCTTCTCGAAATCAATCGCGTCCCAGGTCAATCCAATCAATTCCCCGGTACGAAGCCCGGTTTCCAGGATCAGAGCGTACTGATAATAGTTGTGCGACCGAGCAGCGGTCTCCAAAAACTTGATTTGCTCTTCTACCATTCGGAGAGAGATCAGATACAAGGTTCTCAAGCCAAAAATTGAACCACTCATCAACGGTCAAATCCTCTGAGGGGAGGAACGTGCTGCCGTGTTTATCTCTGTACTTAGCTTCCTCCAGCCAGTTTCGAGCTTCAGGAAGTGTCGTGAAGTATTTTCCGTGTGATTTGCCAAATCGGTCATCGAACCTGGCGTGATATTTACCGTCCTTTCTTTGGTAAATGCCCTTTCCGCATTCCTTGCCTTTCAGACTTTTACCCATTTTGAGCCCCTTTCTCCAGGCGAGAAAAAGACCCTGCTGTAACGGTGTTAGTGTAGCACAGCAGGACCTTTTTTTCAAGACTGCGTTTTTCAAATTACCAGATTGCTGCTGATATATGCTTCAAATTCTTTGCGCTTCACCAGCTTCTTGGTGCCGACAAAAAGGACGAACGTGCAGCCGGGAGAGCGAAGCATACTGTCGATTTTATTTATCCCTAGAGTATCTGGGACGAATCGACCAGCAGGTGAAGATCCGGGGCTTCCGAATTGAACTTGGGGAGATCGAAAGCTGTCTGAGACAGATTCCAGGCGTCAAAGACTGTGCCGTTATCGTGCGAAAGGATAAAAACGGAGACAGCATTCTTTGTGCATTTATTGTATATGCGGGAGATGCTTTGACGAATGAAACCGTTCGGGACAATCTTGAGAAAAAATTGCCGGATTATATGATACCTTCGCACATCGCAGCAATAGACGCGATCCCAGTCAATAAAAACGGCAAAGTGGACATCAAAGCGCTGCCTGAGATAGAGACGTCAAGTTCAAAGGAATACGCAGCTCCGCGCAGTGAGACGGAGCGCATCGTCTGTGACGCGTTTGTCCAGGTGCTCGGGGCAGAACAGGTTGGTATCCATGACAGCTTCTTTGAATTGGGCGGTCATTCGCTGAAGGCAACGCGGCTTGTAAATGAGATAGAGTCTTTATGTGGCTTGCGAATCGCATTGAAGGAAGTCTTTGGCAATCAGACGCCCGAAAAGCTGGCAAAACTGATTGAAGGAGCAGCCGGGGAAAGCTACAAGCCGATCCCGGAGGCGGAGGAGAAAGAATCCTATGAGATGACGCCGACCCAGCGCAGGACCTATCTCATCGCCTGCATGGACGAAGGAAGCACCGCCTACAACATGCCGCAGATCCTCCGACTGGAAGGAAAGGTGGATGCCGAGAAGGTCAGAAGCGCCTTGCAGCAGATGATAGACCGCCATGAAATTCTGCGGACGCAGTTCCTGATGGCAGACGGACGGCCTGTGCAGCATATTTTAGAGCATGTAGAGGCAGAATTTGAAGCGGTCCGGGACAATGAGACGGACACACAGAGCATCATGGACGAGTTCATGCGTCCGTTTGACCTGTCAAAACCGCCGCTGGTCAGGATGAAGCTTGTCGAGCGCGCTGCGTGGAGCCTTCTGTTTATGGACATGCACCATATCGTATCAGACGGCGCCAGCGATACGATTTTTACAAACGAATTCACAGCGTTGTATAACGGAGAGGAATTGGAGGCACCGCGGCAGTTCAAAGATTACAGCGAATGGCTGAACGCCCGGGACCTGAGCGCACAGGAGAAGTTCTGGACCGACACCTTCAGCGGCGAGATACCGGTGCTGGAGATGCCGCTGGATCACCCGCGGCCAATCGAGCAAAGTCATGCGGGAAATGCAATCGTCAAATCCCTGGATCCGGAGCTTTTACAGGGAGTCAGGCAGCTTGCCGCGGATACCGGCGCGACGGAGTACATGGTCTTCCTGTCAGCAATTATGATTCTGCTGAGTAAGTACAGTCGGCAGGAAGATATCGTGGTGGGCAGTCCGATCACCGGACGAATCCACCGGGATACCGAGAAAATGCTGGGCATGTTCGTCAACACCCTGGCGATGCGCGGACATCCCGCAGCCGGGAAGCGCTATTGTGATTTCTTGAAAGAGGTCAAGGAAACCTGCCTGAAGGCCTACGAAAACCAGGAGTATCCGTTTGACGAGCTGGTTGAAAAGGTGAATGTGCGCCGCGACCTTTCCCGGAATCCACTGTTCGACGTCATGTTTGCCCTGCAAAATAACGAGCTGACTACCATGGAGTTGACCGGCACAAAAGCCGAAGAAGAAATGTTCAGAAACGACTGCATGGCAAAGTTTGACCTGACGTTTAATGTTCTGATACAGGAGGACAAATACTCCGTAGAACTTGAGTATTGCACGGCGATATTTGAAAAGGAAAGCGCAGAACTTTTGATTCAGCATTTAGAGGCGATACTTGAAGCAATCGCCAGGGAGCCTGAAAGAAAGCTCGGAGAATTGAGCACGGCGGTCGGAAGCGAAAGAGAACGAGTGCTGAAAGAATTCAATGCGACCGACTGGGCATACGAAGAAAAGACGATCACCGAGTTGTTCGAGGAGCAGGTCAGAAAGACGCCGGACAACAAAGCGGTGATGTTCGGGGAGACAGAACTCAGTTATCAGCAGCTGAATGAGAGAGCGAATGCGGTGGCCTGCCGGCTAAGAGAGCTTGGCGTCGGACCGGATGATTTTGTGGCGATCCTGGCACGCCGCAGCATTGAGATGATTGCCGCGATCTACGGCGTTTTGAAGTCCGGCGGCGCCTATGTGCCCATAGACCCGGATTATCCGGAGTACAGAAAACAGTACATCCTCGGCGACTGCAAGCCGAAAGCGATCCTGGTTTCCGGAGTGGAAATCGAGACAGACATCCCCCAGATAGACCTCTCTGACCGTGAGGTCTGGCTTGGTGCGGCTCAAAATCCCGAACACGTGAACAAACCCGGCGACCTGGCCTATGTCATCTATACCTCCGGCACGACCGGACGGCCAAAGGGCGTTCTGGTAGAGCATGGAGGAATCAGCAGTCTAAAGGTCTATTTTGATCAAAAATTCTCACTTGGGAATGGAGATAAGGTACAGCAGTTTGCGAATTACGTGTTTGACGGGTCCGTATCCATTCTGCATACCCTTCATTTCTGCATGATGAACATGATTTGCATCTTCATGGGCTTTGTTCTGAAGAAGAAAGTGAATGCGACTGCCGTCTGCTTGTTTATTGTCGTTCTGCTGTCCTCGCTGATCGGTACACTTTGCACAAAGGTTGAAAAGCTGACCCCGCTGTACCTGAAAACTGTACCGGTAATCACATATACAATGTTCGGAGGAACTGAGAAAGCTCTTACCGTGGCAGGAAGCACACTGGTCTTTCTGCTCATAACCGCTGCGATTTTCTATGCGACTGGGAAGGTTTTTGAGAAGGAAGAGCTTGCGTAATAAACAATCATGATTTGACCCGACAGGATTGCGCGGGCGCTGATTGGCAACGTTCTAAAAGTAAGCGTCAAATGAGCATAGAAAAGGAGCCTGCCAAGCGCAGGCTCCACGTATAAGGTGCGGTTTAGCGGCATTCCGGCGGGGCGTTTTGCGGGATCAGCGTCTGCGCCCAATCCGGGTCAGAGCAGCTGCGCTTCGGCGCTTCCTTCAGGACCCAGGTCAGGTACTCAGCCTTGAAGGGGATTCCCTGCATCTGGCTGTGGCGGCAGGCGGGACAGTAGTACCGAGACTTCTCGAAGCAGACGCAACTCAGCTTGCCGCCGAAGTTTAAGTGCCGAAGGCAGGTCGGATAGTTGCCGTGGACGT
>JAFRPC010000055.1 GCA_017429325.1 Oscillospiraceae bacterium
ATGGATACATTTTACCACAAAAGTCTTCCCTTTGAAAGTGTCCACGTGACTGGGTTTTCGATCTTTTCCTACTTTTTCCCCGTCATAATCCGGGGTCACCCCTAATGTCGCCGTGTCCATTTTCATGGGTACAGTTTACCTATCACCTAGCCCCTAGCACCTAGCCCCTAGCACCTAGCACCTAGCCCCTAGCACCTAGCACCTAGCACCTAGCCCCTAGCACCTAGCACCTAGCCCCTAGCACCTAGCTCCTAGCACCTAGCACCTAATTCTGCCCCCTCTTGACCTCCACGACGCCGCTGATGGAGCGCAGGCGGCCCATGATGTTTTTGAGCTGCTCCAGGCCCTTGACCTCGAAGGTCACGGTGAACTGGCAGCGGCCCCCGGGCAGGTCCTTGCCGTTGATCTCCTTCATGCGGATCTGCTGGGTGGTGAGGGCGGCGGCCACGTCCAGAAGCAGGCCGTCCCGGTCCTCCGCCAGCACCTCTAAGGTGGTGGGGAAGGGCTTCTCGCCCCCGGTGATCCAGGAGACGTTGACCCAGCGGGCAGCCAGGTCCGGGTTGTTGGCGGACCGGGCGTTGGGGCAGTCCCGGCGGTGAATGGACACGCCATAACCCTTGGTGATGAAGCCCACGATGTCGTCCCCGGGGACCGGGGTGCAGCAGCGGGAGAACTTGATCATGCAGGTGTCGATGTCCTCCACCTTGACGCCGGAGTTCCCGTGGCGGTCCTGCTGGATGCTCTGGCTGATCTCCAGCACCTTGGTCTCCTTGGGGGCCTCGGCGGAGCGGCTGGCCTTCAGCAGGTCCTCCCGGATCTTGCCCATAGCCTTGACGGCGGTGATGCCGCCGTAGCCGATGGCCGCGTACATGTCGTCCAGGGAGTCGAAGGAGAGCTTCTTCAGCAGCAGGGGCTGGAGCTCCTCGTTCTGGAGCAGGGCCGGGGAGATGTTGATGCGGCGCAGCTCGCCCTCGAAGCTGGCCTTGCCCCGGGCGATGTTCTCCTCCCGCTTTTCCTTCTTGAACCACTGCTTGATCTTGGACCTGGCCTGATTGGACTTGCAGATGTTGAGCCAGTCCCGGGAGGGGCCCTTGGCGGACTTGGAGGTGAGGATCTCCACGATGTCGCCGTTGTGGAGCTGCACGTCGTAGCCCGCGATGCGGTTGTTGATCTTGGCGCCGATCATTGCGTTGCCCACGCCGGAGTGGATGGCATAGGCAAAGTCGATGGCCGTGGAGCCCGCCGGCAGGGAGATGACCTTGCCCCTGGGGGAGAAGACGAAAACCTCGTCGTCGAACATATCCACCTTGAGGCTGTGGATGTAGTCCTCGGCGTCGGTCTCCTGCTGGTCCTCCAGCAGGCGGCGGATCCACTCGAACTCCTTCCCGTCCCCGCTGTCGATGCCCTCCTTGTACTTCCAGTGGGCCGCCACGCCGTACTCGGCGGTCTCGTGCATTTCCCGGGTGCGGATCTGCACCTCGAAGGGGATGCCCTCGTCGCCGATGACGGTGGTGTGGAGGCTCTGGTACATATTGGGCTTGGGGGTGGAGATATAGTCCTTGAAGCGGCCCGGCACCAGCTTGAACATCTCGTGGATGTGGCCCAGGACGTTGTAGCAGTCGGAAATGGTCTCCACAATGACCCGGAAGGCGTAGAGGTCATAGAGCTCATCCAGGGTCTTGTGCTGTTCCTTCATCTTGCGGTAGATGGAATAGACGTGCTTGATGCGGCCCGTGATGGTGCCGGAGATGCCCACGGCGCTCATTCGCTCCCGGATGCGGGTCTGAATGTTCTCCATGAAGGCTTCGGCCTCGTCGTGGTGCTCATCCAGATAGTCCACCAGCTCCTTGTAGCCCTCGGGGTCCAGATACTGCAGGGCGCTGTCCTCCAGCTCCCACTTGATCTTCTGCATACCCAGACGGTGGGCCAGGGGGGCGTAGATGTCCATGGTCTCCATGGACTTGGAGACCTGCTTGGCCCGGCTCTGGTACTCCATGGTCCGCTGGTTGTGGAGCCTATCGCAGATCTTGATGAGCACCACCCGGATGTCCTTGGACATCGCCATGAACATCTTGCGCAGGTTCTCCACCTGTTGCTCCTCCCGCGTGGAGAACTCCACCCGGGTCAGCTTGGTGACGCCCTCCACCAGCTCGGCCACCGTGCGGCCAAAGAGGCGGGAGATCTCGTCGAAGGAGGCGGAGGTGTCCTCGATGCAGTCGTGGAGCAGGGCGCCCACGATGGCGTCGGTGTCCAGACCGATCTCCGCCACGATCTCCGCCACGGCCAAGGGGTGGATGATATAGGGGGAGCCGTCCTTGCGCTTCTGGTCCCGGTGCTTTTCGTCGGCATAGCGGACCGCCCGCTCCACGGCCTCTAAGTCAGTGTTGGGCGCGTAGGTCCGGATGGCCCGGAGCATCGACTCATAATGTTGTTCAAAGGTTTCCATAGGGCACCTCCTTCCAAATGAAAAGTGAAGAGTGAAGAGTGAAAAGTTGTGGGATTCTGCAATTTGCCAATTGCAGAATGAAATGTATCTTGCACTTACAAATCTCACACAGCAACGCTTGTAGGGGTCGCTTTTATCCGCAGGATGGGTGAATCGTTCCGATGCGGGCAAACAATTTGCCGCAGGTAATTCCGGCACGGTATCGAAAACATACCAAATTTCAAACTATGCAGACAGCGGAAAGTCAATTATGATAATATTTTTAATATCGCAGATATTAAAAATTCCGAAACTCTTCACTCTTCACTTTGCATTCTTCACTTGTGTCATTCGTGTCTTTCTCGCGATAAATCTCATTTCAAGTTCTTTGACACTCTGAGACAAGCAATGCTTGTCCCTACATGCGGGGACCTACCTGCCGCCATTCCGCAAGGCCCGCAGGCGTTTGACGATGGGGCTGGCGTCCAGGTCCACCTTGCGGCCGTCGGTGGTGATCTCGATCTGACAGCAGCGCTGGTTGGTCTGGAGCTTGATGAGCCCCTGTTCGGCAAACACGTCCAGGCAGATCTTCGTCTTGCTGAGGGTCAGGCTCTCGGCAGCGGTCCGGGCGATCTTCCGGCTCATGCAGGAGAACTCCTCCTGCATCCGGGCGTCGTGGCTGTTGGCGATGAGATAGCGCCACACCGCCACGAACTCGCTGCGGGAGGGCAGCAGCCGGGCGGCCTCCCGGGGCTCCAGCCGGTTCTCCCGGCTGAAGCGGAGGTAGAGGGCCCGTTCCCGCTCCGCCTCGCTCCGGAGCTCCCCGCTGAGCCGCAGGTCCACCACGTTGAGCTGGACGCTGCGGCTGCCCCGGAACTCGTTGATCTGGGGGGTAAAGGCCACGTCCACGGTATCGCCGGGGCTGATGCCGCTGCGCAGGGCGGTCTGAGAGAAAAAGATGGCCGCCAGATTCTGTCCGTTCCCGCAGCGCAGGGACAGGCGCAGGTGCTTGCCGCCGCCCACCTCGGTGAGCTGGGTGACGACGGCGTCCTCCACGCAGAACACGGGAATGGGACAGCCGGTGCCGCAGGGCTCCAGCTGGGTCAGCGCCTGAATATTCTCCTGGGTCAGCAGAGCTGGGTCCACAGTGCAGTCCACGGCCAGGGCCGTGTCCGCCTTGCCGGAGGCCTGAAAGGCCTTCGCCAGGGCGGTGATGCCCCGGCGGAAGGCGGGAATGTTCTCCCGGCTGATGGTAAAGCCCGCGGCCAGCTCATGCCCGCCGAAGCTCTCCAGCAAGCTGGAGAGCCGGGTCAGGGCGGTAAAGAGATTGAAGCCGCCATAGCTCCGGGAGGAGGCCTTGCCCCGGTCCCTATCCATGCAAATCAAAAAGGCGGGGCAGTTGTACTCCTCCGACAGGCGGGAGGCCACGATGCCCACCACGCCCTGGTGCCAGGTCTCGCCCGCCAGCACAATGGCGTCCGGGTGCGGGTCCGGGCCCAGCATGGACACCGCCTGCTGGTAGATGCCCGCCTCCACCCGCTGCCGCTCCCGGTTGAGGCGGCAGAGGCTCTCGGCCAGCGCGGCAGCCCGCTCCGGGTCCCGGGTCATAAAGAGCTCCAGGGCCAGGTCCACCTGGCCCATGCGTCCCGCCGCGTTGATGCGGGGAGCCAGCAGATAGCCCACGGTGGAGGTCGTCACCGGGCCGCCCAGGCAGCCGCACTCCTTCATCAGGGCGGCCAGGCCGGGACGGGCGGGCCGCTCCAGGGCCTTGAGGCCCTTGACCACCATGGTCCGGACCTCCCCCCGCAGAGGCATCACGTCCGCCACCAGCCCTAAGCAGAGCAGGTCCGAGAAGCGCTCCAGCAGGGCGGCCTGCTCCCCGCCGATGGCGGCGGCCAGCTGGAAGGCGATGCCCACGCCGGAGAGGTTCGTGTGGGGATAGCTGCAGTCCTCCCGGTGGGGGTCCACCACCGCCGCGGCCCGGGGCAGCTCGTCCTTGCACTCGTGGTGGTCGGTGATGACCAGGTCCATGCCCAGCCCGCGGCAGAGCTCCGCCTCCCCGTTGGCCGTGATGCCGCAGTCCACGGTGACGATCAGGTTGACCTGCTGCTTGTACAGGTGTCGGATGGCCAGCTCGTTGAGGCCGTAGCCCTCCTCCAGCCGGGCGGGGATGTAGCTGGTGACGCGGCCTCCCAGGCCCCGCAGAAACTCCGTCAGCAGGGCGGTGGAGGTGATACCGTCCACGTCGTAGTCCCCGAAGACGGCGATATGTTCTCTTCTCGCCACGGCCAGCCGCACTCGATCCGCCGCGGTCTTCATGTCCTTCATCAGAAACGGGGAGTTCAGGGGTGCGTCGGCCCGCAGATACTCCGCCGCCGCTTCGGCGCTTCCATAGCCCCGGGCGGAAAGCACTCTGGCGCAGAGGGCCCCATAGCCCGCCTGCTCCAGCTCCCGCACCTGGGCTGCGTCGAAGGACGACACATTCCAGGCTCCAAACTTCACGAAAATCCACATCCATCTGTTTTTTTCTTTTTATTATATCACCCCGGGACAAATTTCACAATAGTTTTTTCACGCAAAAAGCGCCTCCCGCCGCGGCGGGAGACGCTTTTGGAGCTGTTTTTTCGTTACGCTTTCTTCCGGGACAGGATCTTGTTGACCACAATGCCCAGGATCAGGGCGCAGGCCACGGTGCGGATCTCCACGGCGCCGATCTTGACGATCAGGCCGCCCACGCCGGTGATGAGGATCACGGAGGCGGTGAAGAGGTTCCGGTTCTCGTTCAGGTCCACGTTCTGGAGCATCTTCAGGCCTGAGACCGCGATGAAGCCGTAGAGGGCGATGCAGACGCCGCCCATGACGCAGGCGGGAATGGACTCTAAGAAGGCGATAAAGGGGGACAGGAAGGAGATCAGGATGCAGAGGACCGCGGCGTACCAGATGGTGACGATGGAGGCATTGCCGGTGATGGCGACGCAGCCGATGGACTCGCCGTAGGTGGTGTTGGGGCAGCCGCCGAAGACCGCACCGGCCATGGAGCCGACGCCGTCGCCCAGGAGGGTCCGGTGCAGACCGGGCTCCTTAAGCAGGTCCTTCTCCACGATGGAGGAGAGGTTCTTGTGGTCAGCCAGGTGTTCGGCGAAGACCACGAAGGCCACGGGCACGTAGGCCGTCAGCAGGGTGATGAAGTAGACCGCGTTCAACTCGGAGAAGGCGCCCTTGGCCTGGAGGAAGGTGAAGCGGGGCACGGAGAAGAAGGAGGCGAGTTTGACTTCCTGGAAGCACTGGACAAAGGGCTCAAAGCTGATGACCTTCAGGGCCTCGTTGCCGGAAGCGTTTCCGATGAGATAGAAGATGCAGGCGCAGACGTAGCCCGCCAGGATGCCTAAGATGAAGGGGATGAGCCGGGCCATCTTCTTGCCGTAGGTGGCGAAGAGCACCGTGGTCAGCAGGGTGATCAGGCCGCAGGCCAGGCAGACGTAGACGGAGCCTTTGGCAGTCGTCACCACGTTCTCCACAATGGAGGGGATGCCGTTTTTCAGCTCAATGGCGTATTCCATGGTCTGCTCGGTGACGCCGCTCTTGAGCAGGTCGGCAATGGCGTTGGGCGCCAGGGACAGACCGATGATGGCCACGGTGGGGCCGATGACTACAGGGGGCATGAGCTTGTTGAGCCAGTCGGTGCCCAGGGTCTTGGCGAAGATCGCCAGCACCACGTAGACCAGACCCGCCAGCACCGCGCCGAGGATCAAGCCCAGATAGCCCAGGGCCATGGAGGCCGCGCCGCCGAAGGCCGCGCACATGGAGCCGATGAAGGCGAAGGAGGAGCCCAGGAAGACGGGGCTCTTGGAGCGGGTGAAGAGCAGATAGATAATGGTGCCGACGCCGGCGCCGCAGAGGGCCGCAGCGGGGTCCATCTGAGAACCCGTGGCGCCGTTGACCACCGCGGGGACGGCCAGGGTGGCGGCCATGATGGCCAGCACCTGCTGGAGGGCGAAGACGATGCGCTGGGAGAACTTGGGCTTGTCCTTGATGCCATAGATGAGCTTCATGGGGGTTCCTCTCTTTCATTTCTCACCGAAGTGGATTTTTGCCGGGACGGAGGGCTGCGCGGGGGAAAAAGAAAAAACGTACCCTGTCTGTCAGACGGGTACGTATTCAGCGTTTTGAGCGGTCCTGTCGGCCGTTCTCTCCCGCCTTCAGACTTTTCGCTGGAAAGTATACCACGCAAATCCCTTCCTGTCAAGCCCCGGCAGGGCAATTTCCGATTTTTCGTGTTCCTGCAAAAAATCATTGCCAAGCGCACCGCGAGTTGCTATAATATAAAGAAGAACCTGCAACATACAAATAACGAGGTGAAGGCAAATGAAACGCGAAAGCGGCATTCTACTGCACATCTCCTCCCTGCCCACCAAATACGGCATCGGCACCCTGGGCGAGGAGGCCTATCGGTTCGTGGACTTCCTGAAGGCGGCGGGCCAGCGCTACTGGCAGCTCCTGCCCATCGGCCCCACCAGCTACGGCGACAGCCCCTATCAGAGCAGCTCCATCTACGCCGGAAACCCCTATTTTATCGACATCGACACCCTGCTGGAGGAGGGCGTTTTAGAGCCCGAGGACCTGGAGGGCGCCTTCTGGGGCGAGCCGGGCCGGGTGGACTACGCCGCCCTCTACTACTACCGGACGCCTCTGCTGGAGCGGGCCTGGCGCCGGGGCCGGGAGCCGCGCAAGACTGAGTTCGCCGCCTTCCGGGCCGCCAATCCCTGGGTGGAGGACTACGCCCTCTTTATGGCCCTGAAGCAGAAGTTCGGGATGCTGCCCTGGAGCCAGTGGCCCGAGAAGGCCGCCGCCCGGGACCCCGAGGCCCTGGAGCGCTACCGGGAGGAGCTGAAGGACGACATCGCCTGTTACGCCTTCGCCCAGTACCTCTTCTATGAGCAGTGGGACCGCTTCTTCGCCTACGCAAAGGAGCAGGGCATCAAGATCATCGGCGACATCCCCATCTATGTCACGATGGACTCCTGCGACGTGTGGATGCACCCCGAGCTCTTCCAGCTGGACGAGGCCCGCTGTCCCACCGGCGTGGCGGGCTGCCCGCCCGACGGCTTCTCGGAGGACGGTCAGCTCTGGGGCAATCCCCTCTACGACTGGCCGAAGCATGAGCAGACCGGCTTCGCCTGGTGGCAGGAGCGGGTGCGGGCCTCCGCCCGCTTCTTCGACGTAATCCGCATCGACCACTTCCGGGGCCTGGAGAGCTACTGGGCCGTGCCCTACGGGGACGAGACCGCCCGAAACGGCCAGTGGATCAAGGGCCCCGGCATGAAGCTGGTCACGGCCCTGCGGGAGGGCGTCCCCGAGGTGGACTTCATCGCCGAGGACCTGGGCTACCAGACCCCCGAGGTGGAGCAGCTTCTGAAGGACTCCGGCTTCCCCGGCATGAAGGTCCTGGAGTTCGCCTTCTACGGCGAGAACGGCGACTATCTGCCCCACAACCACGTGGTCAACTGCATCTGCTACACCGGCACCCACGACAATCTGACCCTGGCCCAATGGCTGGACGAGGAATCCGAGGAGACCGTGGGCAAGGCCGTCAAGTACTTAGGCCTGAGCAAGGACGAGGGCTACATCCGGGGCATGATCCGGGGCGGCATGAGCTCCGTGGCCCGGCTTTTTGTGGCACAGCTCCAGGACTGGCTGGAGTTAGGCGCCGAAGCCCGGATGAACGCCCCCGGCGAGCTGAGCCCCAAGAACTGGAGCTGGCGGCTGACGGAGCTCCCCGGCCCGGAGCTGGCCGCCGAAATTCTGGAAATGACCCAACGCTACGCGAGAACAGGAGAACCGACCCATGCATGACAAGCTGACCAAACAGGACATCGCTCTGATGGAGAAGGAGCTGGAGGACCGCCGCCTGAACATCCGTCCCAAGATCATGGAGGAGGTCAAGCGGACCCGGGCCTACGGCGATTTGAGCGAAAACTACGAATACAAGGCCGCCAAGGACGCCCAGCGGAGCAACGATTCCCGGATGCGCTACCTGGAGAACATGATCAAAACCGCCCGCATCATCGACGAGGACCAGGGCCGCCCCGGCGGCGTCAAGCTCTATGATAAGGTGACGCTCTGGCTGCCCGAGGACCAGGAGGAGATGGTGATCCAGGTGGTCTCCACGGTCCGTACCAACCCCCGGGAGGGCCGCATCTCCTTAGAGAGCCCCCTGGGCAAGGCCGTCCTGGGCGCCCGGGTGGGCGAGGTGCTGACCGTCCGGGTCAACGATACCTACTCCTACGATGCGGAAGTCCGCGCCGTAGACCCCGCCGCCGACGACGGCACCGCCCCCCTGCTGTCCTACTGAACCGCATAAAAAGCACTGCCTCAATCCAGCAAACGAACGCTGGATTGAGGCAGTGCTTTCTTATTACCATAATCCGTACTGTCCCGCCTGGGCTTCCCAGAGGCTGCGATAATAGGCACAGCGCTGCATCAGTTCGGCATGGCTTCCGATGTCGAGGACTTGCCCCTCCCGCATCACAAGGATCCGGTTGCAGATCTTCACCAGCCCAAGCCTGTGGGTAATGAGAAAGCAGAGCTTTCCTTCCGCACATTTTTCAAAGGCATGGTATAGGCCGCTCTCCTGTTCGGGATCAATGGCCGCTGTCGGCTCGTCCAGCACAAGGAGGTCTGCGCGTCGGTAAATCGCCCGCGCGATCGCCAGCTTTTGCCACTGCCCGCCCGAAAGCTCTGTTCCACCGAACTCCCGGCCCAGCATGGTTTCCAAATGGATTTCCTCCGTTTCCTCCCGCGCAAAGCCCGCTGTCTCCATCGCCCATTTCATCCGCTCCGGATCCTTCAACTCGCAGTCGCTGAGGCCGATGTTCTCCGCTGCGGTCATCCTATATTGATTAAAATGTTGAAACAGGTGGGAGCTCCCCTTGCGGAGTTCCATCATTCCCGCGGACGCTCCGCCGGAAACAGACCCCGCCGAGGGTGCGTAAATCCCTGTCAGGAGCTTTGCCAGGGTCGTCTTTCCGCTTCCGTTTTCTCCCACAACGGCGACCCGATCGCCGCGCTCCGCTGTGAAAGTGACGCCGCGCAAGGCCTGTGTGCCGTCCGGATAGACAAAGCTCACATTCTGAACCGATACGGTGTCAAGCTCTGCCCGGTGGAGCACCGACCGCTCCTCTTCCTCCTCGGCCAAAAAGCCGGTATAATTCCGCGATAACGCAAGGGAGACTGAGAGCGCTCCGACGCGCTGCTGCACGATTTCCTCCATCTGGTCGTATGCGGTCCGCACGGAAGTCAGCACCGCCACAAAGGACGCCAGCGCGATTTGACGCTTCAGCACCAGCCACAAAAGCAGGGCGATCATGCCCAGAAGCCCCAGCATATTCAACAGGGAGGCTCCCATGTCGATTTTGAAGGCCTTTTTCCCGGTTTCAATCGTATAGCGGTTAAACAATTGAACCGCCTTCCGATACCGTTCCCGGAAAAAGCCCCGGAGGCCGTGGATGCGGGTCTCCTTCGCGTATTCCTTGTCGCTCATGCAGGCTGCGTAGTATTGCTTTTGTCTGCGCAGAACGGCTGTCTTGTCCTCCAACCTTGCGTACAGCTTCCCCTTCAAAAGCTGGGAGCCCAGAATCGGAAGGAAGATCAGCACCAGCATGGGGGGAAGCACCGGGTGCGCGTGATACAGATAGATGCCGTAGAGAATGAAATAGGGGAGATACAGGGTCAGAATGTCCATGATGACATGGACCGCTTTTCGAGTCCGAAAAGCGCCGGGATAGGCCTTTTCCAGCCTGTTCAGCAGCTCCGGCTTCTCGTACTCTATGGCAGCCAGCCGTCCGGCCTTCTTGTTGACATTGCCATAGAGGGCCTTTGCCGAGATTTCCGAGTAGATGTCTCCGTAGTATTCGGAAAAGCCCGCTGACGCCTCCGAAGTCAGATAGACCGCCAGCAGGGCAAGCATCCAGCCTGCCAGTGCTGCAAAGGGAAAGCGTTCTGTCTCTGATTCCAAAATGATTCTGAAAATCTGCTCCAGTACGATGGGCGTCGCGGCCAATGCCAGTCCGTTGACCACAGACCAGAAATATTCCAGCACGAACATGCGGGGGCAGGCGCCGGCGACCTGGCGTATCATTTCAGGCCACATGCGATACCAAGGCTTGTTCTTCATCTGTACCACCTCTCCTGCTCCGTGTACAGCGCGGCGTACAGGCCCTGCTGCCGCATCAGCGCTTCATGAGAGCCCTCCTCGCAGACCGCGCCGTCCTCCAATACAAGAATGTGGTCCACGCTCCGGATGCCGCCCAACCGATGGGTGATCAGGATGGAAATGCTGGCGTTTTTGCTGTGCTCTGCAAAGAGCTGAAAGATGGCCCGCTCATGGAGGGGGTCCAGGGCCGCGGTGGGCTCGTCCATAATCAGAATCGGCGCCCGCTTCAACACGGCCCGGGCAATGGCGATTTTTTGCCATTCGCCGCCGGAAAAGTCGATCCCGATCTCCTCCAAACGCCCCAGATTCGTCTCCAATCCCTCCGGGAGCCCGTCGAGCTTCTCCCGCAGGTCGAGAGAATCCACAAGCTGCCAAATCGCGGATTCCTCCGGCGGAACGGGACAGCCCAGGGTCAGATTCTCCCGCACGGTCAACTGGTAGCGGGCAAAATCCTGGTATATGACGGAGAACAGCCCTTGTTTTGTCTGCGCGTCCATGTCCCGCAGCTCTTTGCCGTCCACCAGGATCTCCCCGGTATAGCTCGTATAGAGGCCGGTCAGCAGCTTGATGATCGTGGTTTTGCCCGCGCCGTTTTTTCCCACGAGGGCATAGCTGCTGCCCTTGTTCAGGCGGAAGCTGACGTGGTTCAACACCGGCTGCTCACAGCCCGGATAGCAAAACGAAACGTCGCGAAACTCGATCTGTGAGACCGTGGGGAGAACAAGCTGCCCCCTCTGCTCCGCCGCCGCTTCCGCCTGCTCCTCCGGAAGGTCCAGAAAACGCTCAAGGTCTTCGGCATATCTCTGATTTTCCTCAAATTTTTCCGCCAGGATAGCAAAGGACCAGGTCAGCATGGAAATGATTTGCGCGGTGGTGGTGACGACGCTGACATAATCGCCTGCCGTCAAGTCTCCCCGGGAGAGGGGCAGCAGCATTCCGCCGTACAGCAGCACCGCAAAAACAGCGATTGCCCCGGTAAGCAGCTTGGTACGAATCATGTTCTTCTTTGTGGCCCACTTCATTTTCAGCCGCGCCTGCTCCTGGGCCTCGTCCCAGAGCTCCTGGACGTGAGGCGTATAGGCATACTGGGTGCGCTCGCCCACATAGTCCCGCTCCGACAGCACCCTGCGCAAATATCTGGATACTTTATAGTATTTCGTCGCCGCTTCATAGGCGGAATAGCTCTCGCCGCCGCATTTTTTCGCCACGGGCAAAATTGCCAGGAGGACGGCCAGCAGAAACCCGCCGCACCAGAGGTTCATTCCCGCAACCGCAAGCCCAACGAAGAGGATCCGCAGCAAACACTCCGCCAGCGCCATCAGGTTCTCGAAGGCTGCGACCATCCTGTCAGATTGGTCGTCCATGACCCGGCACATAAGCTCGTAGTCCTCCGCGTTCTCCAAAACCGAGAAGCAGACCCTGCTCTTTTTTTCTATCAGTCTCCGCTCGTGGGCAGCGCTGACGAGGGTGGAGAAATGGATGCTGAGATAGCTCATCAGCAGCTCCACAGCCTTTCCCAGCAGCAGCACGCCCACCAGCATTCCGGCAATCCCCAGCAGTTTCTCAGAGATTGCTCCCTGCCGCAGCTCCCGCAGGGCTTCGTCTACAAACCGCGCCAATATCAGCATTTTGGCCGTGGGCAGAAAGGCGCTGACAACGCGCAGCACAACAATTCCCAAGGTATGTGCGCCATCGTGCTTCAACGGAAACGCAAGGTACTGTTTCAGCCGGAGGGGTCTTCGCTCGCTTCTCATGTCTGTCCTCCCTTGGGTCCTTCAATCGCGGCAAAATTGCAGTCGCGGATTTCAGAGCGCCGGAACAAGCATTCGTCTCTTGACGCTCTTCTCCATTCTAATCATGCCCGCACGCAAAGTCAATCTGCGGATTCCGCCTCCTTGCCATAGAGCTCTTTTGTTACCCAAGTAAGTCTTCTATCCATCTCGCTGCAGGCGTAAAGGTCCCCGCTTTCCATGTATGCGTTGCCGGGACATTTGACGCAATACGCCCTGTCTTTACAGTTGCAGCAAGCAGGGAAGTCCTTTTTCCGCAGAGATAGCAAGTATTTATGCGCCTCTGCCTTATTCCAAATCTCCCGCAGCGGTAATTCAAGAATGTTCCCGAATTTATAGTAGAATGTGTTGCAGGGAAACAGGTTGCCGTTGCAGTCAATAAATACTTGTGTATGAATCAAATTGCAAATATAGTCAGATTCATCCCACCCGATTCGGACCTTCTCCTGCATCCCTCTTTCATCCTGTTCTCTCCAAACTTCCTTTGTCTGCTCGTAGTTCAGTCCGAGTTCCATAGGCGTCAGATTGCCGTCAATTTTCGGCATGACATTGGGTGGCGCGAGATGCGAAAAACCGTTTTCCTTCGCATAGTCATGCACCGCTTTCCAGTCGGCAAGATTCCGTTTCATGATTACATTTTTAATCTCACCCGGAATCCCATATTGTTTCACCAGGGCCATCGTGCGCAGGGTTTTCTCCAGGGAACCTTTCACCCCGGTAATGGCGTCGTGGACCTCCGGGTTCATGGAAAAGATTGTACAGGAGAATTGCGCGATATTCAATTCCTTCAGCTCCGCGATTTGCGCCTCCGTGGTACAGGTGGCGTTGGAGAAAAGGGTCACGCTGAAGCCCTTTCTGCGGGCATATCGGACAATGTCCATAATGTCCGGGCGGAGGAACATCTCGCCCCCCGTCAGCAGCAGATACAGCGTTCCCATCTCATGGAGCTGATCCAAAATCGAAGTGATTTGCTCGTAAGTCAGGCCCGCTCCCGTATGGGCTGGAATATAGCAGTGCTCACACCGAAGATTGCAGCGGGTCAACAATTCAATGGTCGCGTTAACGGGAAGCGTATTTTTGAATGCAACTTGAATTGGCTCGTTCGTCGTCCGGTTTTCATCCAGCAGCATCATTCTACCTCCTCAATCAGCCCCTGGTCTCTCAGGTTCTCCAGGGTCTCCACAATGGCAGCATGATCCTCCTCCAAATGCTCCGGGCGGGCAAGCTGCATCATAATTTCCTTTGTAGACATCCTCCGCTCAATACATTGCCAGAGCGGAACCGCATCCTCTTGCAGAATCAGCATCTCCTTTGTCCTCTCATCCACGACATAGACTGTATCAAGCAGAACCGTCCATGCTGCGCAGAGGCTGGGCCTCCATGTTTTCATCGTTATCATCCGCCTTCCCGCAAAAGGCCGACAGGATTAGAACCTTCGCGGCGCTTTCGCTTGTATTATTTTAGATACGACGCTCTTTGCCGCAGCCTATGACTGCGACAAAGAGCGTTGGTTCGTTCATGCACTCCGTATTATTGCGAAATACATGGAACTGACTGCATTACATTAACGTAAGGGAGTGGCTGGCGCCATTGCACGCGCCCTGCTTGCACATGGGCTCATCAGCAATGATGGGCTTGGCCTTCGTAATCACGAACTGCATTGATTTCACCTCCTGCAAAAAGCTACGGGCGGACCGCGTTGGGCAGCGCGGCGCTCCCGCCTCAAAATCAAGACCCTGCCTCCGGGCTCCCGCTGCATCGCCGCCTTCTCCCGCAAGCGGGGTCTGCGGCAGCGCTTTGGTCAGCTCCGTTCTGCGCAGCCTTGTTTCAAGCTGAAGTATCCTTCCTCCCATGTCGCCCCGCAGCTGATGTATCAGCCTGCTCCATATCGTTTTGCGGGCGACAAAAAAAGAAGATGATAAATAATTTATTATACCATTTCGGGATATTTTTATTATACCGAAATGGTATAATTTTGTCAACACTTATTTAGGAGTAATATATGCGGCTGCGGGAATTGCGAAAACAGCGGGGGATCTCTCAACTGAAGCTGGCAATGGATCTGAACCTGAATCAGAACAGTGTCAGCCGGTATGAGACCGGAGAGCGGGAGGCGGACTATCGGACGCTGATCGCCTTCGCGGACTATTTTCATGTCTCTCTCGACTATCTGCTGGAGCGCACAGACGAGCCGGGCTTTTCTCCAAATAAGTAAACGTATCTATTCAGTGCCGTAGGGGCCGATGCCTACATCGGCCCTACCTCCCGACTGCTGCCTGCAAACGAGGGCGGATGTGGGCATCCGCCCCTACGAAAAAGGGGGCGACTGAATAGATACAAGTAAACAAGAAAAAACGAAACCGACGCCTCCCGATCATAGGAAGCGCCGGTTTGTTATTTGAAAATTACTGCGCCTTCTTGGCGTCGTTGGCAGCCTTCTTGGCGGTCTCCACCAGGGTCTCGAAGGCCTTGGGGTCGGCGATGGCCAGCTCGGACAGGGCCTTGCGGTTCATCTCGATGCCGGCCTGCTTCAGACCGTACATGAACCAGCTGTAGTTCATGCCGTAGGGCTTGACAGCCGCGGAGATCCGGGTGATCCACAGACGGCGGAAGTCACGCTTCTTCAGCTTGCGGCCAACGTATGCGTAGGTGCCGGACTTCTTGACGGCCTGCTTGGCCATCTTGAAATGGGTGGACTTGCTGCCCCAGTAGGACTTGGCAAGCCGCAGGACCTTATTTCTTCTCTTGCGCGTCATCATTGCGCCTTTAACACGTGCCATTTGTTTATCCTCCTATCTCTTACTTGTACGGAATCATCTTTTTGATGGCTTCCTGGTTGGTGACATCGGCGTAGGTGGTCGTGCGCAGACGACGGGTACGCTTGGTGTCCTTCTTGGTGAGGATATGGCTCTTGAAGGCGTGTGCCCGCTTGACCTTGCCGGTCTTGGTGAGGTTGAATCTCTTCTTGGCACCGCTGTGGGTCTTCAGTTTCGGCATAGTTGATTCTCCTTTTACGAATTGATGTTACGTTTGTGGATCAGGGCGGGCCGTCAAGGCGCCGGCCCCTGCAGAGCGGACGGCTGAGAGCCGCTGTGGACGGCTGAGAGCCGTCCCTACTTTTTGTTTTCCGCCTTGGGGGAGAGGAACATGAACATGAACCGCCCCTCTAACTTGGGGTTCTTTTCCATATTGGCGACCTCAGAGCAGCCCTCCGCGAACTGGATGAGCAGCTGTTCACCGATGTTGGTGTGGGCCATCTCGCGCCCGCGGAAGCGGACGGAGACCTTGACCCGGTTGCCCTCCTTCAGGAACTTGCAGGCGCTCTTCATTTTGGTGTTGAGATCGTTGGTGTCGATGCCGGGAGACATGCGGATCTCCTTGACCTCCACCACACGCTGGTTCTTGCGGTTTTCCTTGTCCTTCTTCATCTGGTCGAAGCGGAATTTGCCGTAGTCCATGATCTTGCAGACGGGCGGATTGGCAGTGGGCGAGATCTTGACCAGGTCCAGGTCCTGTTCTGCGGCCAGATCCAATGCCGCCTCGCTGGACATGATCCCTAACTGCGCCCCGTCGGGTCCGATGACGCGGAGCTCCTTATCCTGAATTTCTTCGTTGAGCTGATGGGCTAATTTAGCGATGGAAAACACCTCCAATAAATACAACAAAAGCGGATGCCGACTGCACCCGCACAAACACCCGGTACTCCCCCGGGAAATTCTGTGTTGACCTCTTTGCCTTTGGCGGGAGGTGAGGCGGCGCAGGCAGCCTTCTTCGTTTTCGCTCCGCTATTATACAGGAGCGAAGCCGCTTTGTCAAGAGGAAAAATCAAAAAATTTTGGGGGGCCGGACGGCCCCCCGGAAGCTGTTTTTTTACTGCGCAAAGACCTTCTTCAGGTTCACGAAGGCGGGCAGGCCGTCTTCCTTGGCCTGCTTGGTCTCGCCCTGGATCAGGGGCAGGCAGTAGTTGATGAAGTCCTGGGTCACGCCGTTGTGCTCCTCGTTGATCCACTCCAGCGGCACCTTCTGCTCGGTGTTCGCCACGTCGGTCAGGTCAAAGAGCACGTATTCGCACTTGTAGCCGTCCACACGGCTGCACTTGAAGCCCACCATCTTGCCGGTGATGCCCGCCAGAGCGGACTCCACGGCGATCTTGCCGGAGTTGAAGCTCTCCTCGATGTCGGTGCCGGAGGCGCAGTGGGAGGCGCAGCGCTGGAGCAGGCTCAGCTCGATGCCGCGGACCTTGGCGCCGGTGGCAGCCTTCACCACGGAGGCCAGACGGGCAGCCAGACCGCCCAGCTGGGCGTGGCCGAAGCCGTCGGTGCCGGAGGTCTTCGCCTCGGAGACGAAGGAGCCGTCGGCATAGTGGACGCCCTCGGAGACGGCCACGAGGCAATTCTTCTTCTCGGCGTAGACCCGCTTCACGTCGGCAATGAAGCGGTCCATGTCGAAGTCCACCTCGGGCAGGTAGATCAGGTCGGGGCCGTCGCCCTTGAGGTTCGCCAGGGCAGCGGCGGCGGTGAGCCAACCTGCGTGGCGGCCCATGCACTCGAAGATGGTGATCATGCCCACGTCGTAGACGTGGCAGTCGCGGCTGACCTCCATAACGGAGGTGGCGATGTACTTGGCAGCGGAGGCGAAGCCGGGGCAGTGGTCGGTGCCGTAGAGGTCGTTGTCGATGGTCTTGGGCACGCCGAAGACGCGGCACTCATAGCCTACCTTGGCGCAGTAGCGGCTGATCTTGTTGCAGGTGTCCATGGAGTCGTTGCCGCCGTTGTAGAAGAAGTAGCGGACGTTGTACTTCTTGAAGATCTCCAGGATGCGCTTGAAATCGGTGTCGTCCGCGTCGGGGTCGGCGATCTTGTAGCGGCAGGAGCCCAGGGCGGAGGAGGGAGTGTAGAGCATCTTTTCCAGCTCCTTGGGGTCCTCCTCATCCATGATCATGAGCTGGTCGTTGAGCACGCCCTTGATGCCGTGGAAAGCGCCGTAGACTTTGGTGATGTACTCGCTCTCCAGGGCGGTCTTGATGACGCCGTAGGCGGAAGCGTTGATGACGGCGGAGGGGCCGCCGGACTGGCCGATGACAGCCGCGCCGATCAGGGGCTTGTTGGTCATGTGAAAAACCTCCATATATAAAATATAAAATGATGTCTTCAATCGGAAGGTGTTTCCAATTTACCATGATTCCCCCGGCTTGTCAATGCGAAAACAGAAATTTTACAATCAAAATCTCCAACTATCCCTTTACAGACGGCGGTTTTTGCGATAAAATAGATGATGGCTCTGTATGAGCCCTTTCAAAGACAGAATGGAGGTCCTTCCATGAACTATAACGAAGCCAAGGAACGCAAGGCCCGCAGCACGCGGCGGTGGAATCTGATCGCCTTCGCCCTGTTCTTCTTTCTGCCCCCCGCCGCGGTGGGCGTCTTCATCGCCAACAAGCTGGACATCCTGCCCAACATCGGCGGCAGCGTGGACCTCAAAAAGTCCATCCAGGAGCTCTCCGACGTGCGGGGTCCTGTCAACACCCCCGTGGCGGAGGTGCCGGAGAAAAAGAAGCTCGACAACGGAATGCCGAAGCACAGCGCCCTCATTACCGCCATCGGCGCCATCGTCACGACCATCGGCGTTATAGGCGCCATCTCCACCAGTCTGCCCATGCTGGATTACGGCTTCTCCTTCACGGGGCTGATCCCGCCGGTCATCAGCCTGTGCATCGCCGCGGCGGGCCTCGCCATCGGCGTCTATGGCCGCATCCGCAAGAAGAAGGCCCAGCGCTTTGAAAACTACCTGAAGCTCATCGGCGACAAGGAATCTGTCCCCATCCACTATCTCGCGGACGTCATGGGCATCGACTACCACAAGGTCATCAAGGACCTGCGGGAGATGATCGCCCGGGGCATCCTCCAGCCCGCCTGGCTGGACCTCAAGACCTACCGCCTGATGATGACCGAATACACCGAGACCCAGGCCGTCCGGCCCGAGGAGAAGACGGAGGAGGCCATCTCCCGCAACGACCGCATCCTGCGGCAGATCCGGGCCGACAACGACCTGATCGCCGACCAGGAGGTCAGCAAAAAAATCGACCGCATTGAGGACCTGACCCGAAAGATCTTCGCGATTTTGGAGCAGCGCCCCGAGAAGGAGGCCCAGCTCTACAACTTCATGAACTACTATCTGCCCACCACCCTGAAGGCCCTGGAGAGCTACGCCCGGCTGGAGGCCCAGGGCATTGAGACCGCCGCCATCCGGGAGGCCAAGCAGAAGATCAATCACGCCCTGGACGAGCTGGCCGACGGCTACGAAAAGCAGTTGGACAAGCTCTTCGAGGACGACGTGGTGGACATCACCGCCGACATCGACGTGATGCGGAAGATGCTCCACAAGGACGGCCTGAAGGAGGACGAGATCGTCGCCGCCGCCATGAACATCGATAGGGTCCAATGAGCGGCCTGCCAACGGCCTGGGACGAGCTGCTGGACCGTCCCTTTGACCGGGCGCCCCATCGGGAGACCCTGGCTGCCGCCGAGGCGGCGGCCCTCCGGGAGACCGTCTATCCCCCGCGGGAGGACTGGTTCGCCGCTTTCCGGCTGACGCCTCCGGCCCGGGTTCGCGCCGTCATCCTGGGCCAGGACCCCTATCACGAGCCGGGGCAGGCCATGGGCCTGGCCTTTTCGGTCCGCGCGGGGGTAAAGCTGCCCCCCTCCCTGCGGAACATCTACCGGGAGCTGGAGGCCGATTTGGGCGTCCCCGCTCCCCAGAGCGGGGACCTGACGCCCTGGGCGGAACAGGGCGTGCTGCTTTTGAACACGGTGCTGACCGTGGCCGCCGGGCGGGCCGACAGCCACAGGCGCCTGGGCTGGCAGGCCTTCACCGACGAGGTCCTGGCCGCCCTCCTCCGCCTGCCCCAGCCCGTGGCCTTCGTCCTCTGGGGCGCCCCCGCCCAGCGGGCCTACGCCCAGGCAACCGGCAACCGGCAACCGGCAACAGAAAACCTCCCCTGCTTGCAGGGGAGGGGGACCGGCCTCAAGGCCGGTGGAGGGGTGCTGTCCGACAACCGACCCGTTCCGCGGCTGATCCTGCAAGCCCCCCATCCCAGCCCCCTGTCCGCCTACCGGGGCTTCTTCGGCAGCAGGCCCTTCTCCCAAATCAACACCTTCCTGACCGCCCACGGAGAAGCGCCCATCCGCTGGAGCAAATAACTCCCATTCCATTTTGTATCTATTCAGTAGCCCCCTTCGTCGTAGGGGCGGATGCCCACATCCGCCCTCGCTTGCAGGCAAAAAACGGTAGGTAGGGCCGATGTAGGCATCGGCCCCTACGGGCGACTGAACAATTACTCCATTTTTATTATCGGAGCGTCAACGATGAAAAAATCCATCCTCGCCGCCCTGCTCTGCCTGCTCCTCCTGGCCGCCTGCACGGCGCCTGAAACTCCCACGGACACGACGAAAGCCCTCGCCCTGACCGGCGTTTGGGTCAACGCGGGGCAATACGCCCAGGGCCGGGACTTTGTGGAGACCCTGACCCTGAAGGAGGACGGCACCGCCGCGGTCCACCTGGACTACCAGGGGAAGGACTACGCCACCTTGGAGGGGACCTGGACCGCGGAGGGCGGCGTCCTCACCGTGGACTTCACCGACCCCGACACTCGGGACCGGAGCTACGCCTATACCGTCACCGAGACCACCCTGATCCTCACCGGCGACGGGAAGGACGTGGAATATCAGCGGCAGTAACATCATTTGAAATCATATAGAGATAAGGAGATCTGTACCATGAAACAAACCATCCTGCGCAAATACGCCCGCCTGATCGCCCGGGTCGGCGTCAACATCCGGAAGGGCCAGGACGTTATCATCACCTGTGCGCTGGACCAGCCAAAATTTGTGGAGCTGCTGGTGGATGAGTGCTACAAGGCCGGCGCCGGCGGCGTCCGGGTGGAATTCCAGCACCAGCCCCTGACCAAGCTCCACTACCGTCACCTCAGCGTCACCAAGCTCGCCAAGGTGGAGGAGTGGGAGAAGGCCCGGTTCCAGCATTACGTGGACACCCTGCCCTGCCGCATCTACCTGGCCTCCGACGACCCCGACGGTCTCAAAGGCGTCAATCAGGAGAAGATGGCCAAGGCCGGTCAGAAGCGCTATCCCATCCTCAAGCCCTACCGGGAAGCCATGGAAAACAAGTACCAGTGGTGCATCGCCGCGGTCCCCGGTGCGGCCTGGGCCAAGAAGCTCTTCCCCGAGCTGCCCAAGGGCCGGGCGATGGAGAAGCTCTGGGAGGCCATTCTCTTTACCTCCCGCGTCACCGACGACCCCGTGGCCGCCTGGGAGGCCCACAACAAGGACCTGCATGACCGCTGCGCCTACCTCAACAGTCTGGGCATCTCCGAGCTCCGCTACAAGGGCGAGAACGGCACCGACTTTACCGTGGGCATGATCCCCGAGGGCGAGTTCAAGGGCGGCGGCGACACCAGCCTGCAAGGCATTTTCTTCAACCCCAACATCCCCACCGAGGAGTGCTTCATCTCCCCCATGCGTGGCAAGGCCGAGGGCGTCGTCTACGCCACCAAGCCCCTGTCCTATCAGGGCCAGCTCATTGAGAACTTCTCCATCCGCTTTGAAAACGGCAAGGCCGTGGAGGTCAAGGCCGAGAAGAACCAGGCCCTGCTGGAGAAGATGATCTCCATGGACGAGGGCGCGGCCTACTTGGGCGAGTGCGCCCTGGTGCCGGTCAATTCTCCCATCAACGAGTCCGGCCTTCTGTTCTACAATACCCTCTTTGACGAAAACGCCGCCTGCCACCTGGCCCTGGGCAAGGGCTTTGCCGACACCATCAAGGACTTTGAGAAAAAGACCCTGGCCGAATGCCGCCAGCTGGGCATCAACGAGTCCATGATCCACGTGGACTTCATGATCGGCTATGAGGGCCTGGACATCGACGCTCTGACCCGCGACGGTCGGATCGTCCCCATCTTCCGTCAGGGCCGCTGGGCCTTCTGACCTCGCCGTAGGGGCGGTCACTGACCGCCCGCCGTCACGGATTACTCCTCGGTAGCGGCGCACAGTGTGCGCCACGGTCCCCCCCACGCACGAGGCAACAGGCAACGGGCAACAGGCAACAGACCCGCCTGTAGGGACGGCTCTCAGCCGTCCGTGGTCCCCCGCACGGACGGCCCCTCATCCGTCATCGGGCTTCCGTGAGACGCCCGATGCCACCTTCCCCCCCAGGGGGAAGGCTATTCCGCCTGTAGGGACGGCTCTCAGCCGTCCGTGGTCCCCCGCACGGACGCCCCCTCATCCGTCATCGGGCTTCCGTGAGACGCCCGATGCCACCTTCCCCCCAGGGGGAAGGCTATTCCGCCCGTAGGGGCCGATGCCCACATCGGCCCGCCGTCCCCCGCACGAACGAAACAAAGGAGATTTTATATGAAACAAACCATCCTGCGTAAATACGCCCGCCTGATCGCCCGGATGGGCGTCAACATCCAGAAGGGCCAGAATGTCATCATCACTGCCCAGCTCGACCAGCCCCGCTTCGTGGAGCTGCTGGTGGACGAGTGCTACAAAGCCGGCGCCCGGCACGTCAAGGTGGAATTCCGCCACCAGCCGCTTTACAAGCTGGACGTCCGCCACCAGACCGTCACCACGCTGGCAAAGGTGGAGGAGTGGGAGAAGGCCCGGCTCCAGCACTATATCGACACTCTGCCCTGTGAGATCTACCTGACCTCCGCCGACCCCGACGGCCTGAAGGGCATCAACCAGAAGAAGATTGCGAAGGCCGACCAGAAGAGCTGGCCCATTGTCAAGCCCTACTACGACCAGATGGAGAACAAGCAGCAGTGGTGCATCGCCGCCGTCCCCGGCGCGGCCTGGGCCAAGAAGGTCTTCCCCGGCCTGCCCAAGGGCAGAGCCATCGAGAAGCTCTGGGAGGCCATTCTCTTCACCTCCCGCGCCGACGGCGAGGACCCCATCGCGGCCTGGGAGGCCCACAACAAGGACCTGCATGACCGTTGCGAATATCTGAACAGCTTGGGCATTGCCGAGCTGCGCTACAGGGGCGACAACGGCACGAACCTGACCGTGGGCATGATCCCCGAGGGGACCTTCTTGGGCGGCCAGGAGACCACCATCGGCGGCGTGCTCTTCGACGCCAACATCCCCAGCGAGGAGTGCTACACCTCCCCCA
The DNA here is from genome assembly GCA_017429325.1 of Oscillospiraceae bacterium. Lineage (GTDB taxonomy): Bacteria > Bacillota > Clostridia > Oscillospirales > Oscillospiraceae > JAFRPC01. The sequence goes on from JAFRPC010000055.1 coordinate 22,613, forward strand.
TGCGGGGCAAGGCCGAGGGCATTGTCTACGCCACCAAGCCCCTGAGCTACAGCGGCGAGCTCATTGAGGACTTCTGGGTCCGCTTCGAGGGCGGCAAGGCCGTGGAGGTCCACGCCGAGAAGAACCAGGCCCTGCTGGAGCAGATGATCTCCATGGACGAGGGCGCGGCCTACTTAGGCGAGTGCGCCTTGGTGCCCGTGAACTCCCCCATCTCCGAATCCGGCCTGATCTTCTGGGAGACCCTCTTCGACGAGAACGCGGCCTGCCACCTGGCCCTGGGCATGGGCTTCACCAACACCATCCGCGGCTTCGAGCAGAAGACCCTGGAGGAGTGCCGCGCCATGGGCGTCAACGACTCCATGGAGCACAACGACTTCATGATCGGCTATGAGGGCCTGGACATCGACGCGGTGACGCAGGACGGCAGGACCGTCCCCATATTCCGCAAAGGCCGCTGGGCTTTTTAATAATTTAGAATTTAGAATTAAGAGTTAAGAATTGTCGTATTTCCCAATTCTGCAAATTGAGAAATGAAAAAAAACCGGGGAAGTAAGGTTCAACGCGCCTTGCTTCCCTGGTTGATTCTTTATTCATATCTATTCAGTCGCCGTAGAAGCCGATGCCTACATCGGCCCTGCCTCCCGATTTCTGCCTGCAAATGAGGGCGGATGTGGGCATCCGCCCCTACGAAAAAGGGGACGACTGAATAAATGCCTTTATTCTTCTTTTTTCTTTCCAGTGTCAGTCGTGGTCGCCGTCTCATCCTCGACCCACTGCGTCAATGCTTCCAATTTTCCGGACGATAGACTGCGGACAAATGGCATCGTCTTTTTCCGTTTTTCAATTCGCAGAATTGGAAAACACCTTAACTTTCAACTTTTCACTTTCAACTTTCAACTAAGTCAAGAGTACGTCGGCAGGAGCTCTGCACAGCAGTTCCTTTTCCTAACTGTTCCCCCTGGTGCGGTTATACCCCAGGCGGCAGGCGTCGTACTGCTTGATGAGCTCCCGCTCCAGCAGGTCCAGGTCCTGATAGCCGCTGTCCGCCAGCGAGAGGATGCGAATCGCAAACTCGTCGCCGTACTTGTAGTCCGCGTAGACGTCGCCGTTTCCGTGGCCGGTGAAATGCTGGTTGATGCGGAAGAACAGCCGCTTCGCCTGGCCGATGTAGTACATATCCTGCGTGACGTTGTGGATGATGTAGACCCCCACCACGTCGCCCATCTGCTGCCGCTTGATCTCGAAGAATTCCTCCGGCGTCACGGCGTCCGTCCGGGACAGGAACTGCTCTAAGCTGCCCGCCAGCGCCTCGCGCCGGTAGTCCAGAAACTCCGTCACGAGCTCGGGCAGGTCCTTCCGCCGGGGCCGCGGGCGCTGCGCCTCGCAGTAGCGGCAGAACTCCTCCGAAAAGCCGGTGGGACCGCAGCAGAGAGCCATCGCGTCCTCCATGGTCTTTCGGGCGTCCTTCAGAAAGGCGGCCCGGTACTGGCCCGTCTGTGTCTGGACTGGCCGTTCCAGCAGCTCGTATTCCGCCTCGGTGATCTGCTTCGCGGCCCGGTCAAAGCCCTGTCTGACCCAGGCCGCCCGGACCGAGACCCTGCGGACCCGGAAGCGCCGCAGCTTCCGCAGAAGCAGGAGCAGCAGCACCAGCAGGCAGAGGGCTCCGCCCAGGACCACCGGCCCCCAGAGCTCCAAAAGTGCCGGAAGCCGTTTCAAAGATTCCCACATAGCCTTCTTATTTCTTACTTCTTACTTTTTACCTATCAATTCCCGTCTTATCCCTTGGGCTTCCGGTTGTAGTAATACCGGCGCTTGTTGTTCTTCTTGCCCTCGGGCTTGGGGGCGGGCTGCTCCTCGGGCCGCTTTTCGGGGGCCGGGCGCTTGGCCTGCTCGGGCTCGGGCAGCTTTGCCGCGGGCTTGCCCTGCTGCTTGCGGCGGCGCTGCTGGCGGGAGGGCTGCTTGGCCTGCTCCTGCTTCACGGGCTTTTCGACGCGCTCCGCCTGCTCCGGCGCCTTCTCGGGGGGGCGCTTGTTTTTCTTGCGCCGGGAATTGTCCTGCTTCTTTTCGGCAGGGGCGGGACGCTCCGGCTTCGGCTGCTCCGGCTTGGACTGCTCTGCCTGCACTTGCTCCGCCTTCGCCTGCTCCGGCTTGAGCTGGTGGAACGGCTTCTGCGGCCTGCGCTCTCTGCGCTGGCGGCGAGACGCTCCGTTCTCGGCGCTCTGCTCCCTGTGGGGCGGCTCTGCCTGGGACTCCGGCGTCTCGGAGACAGCAGCAGGCGCTTCATAGAGCTCCTCTGTCTGCTCCGGGTCCACGGTCAGCCGCTGCTCCAAGCGAGAATACAGCGGAAGGCCCTCTTCCCGCCGTCCGGAAATGGGCGCCAGGTCCTCCGGGATGGGCGGGTCGTTTTTCCGGGGCTTGCCGCTGCGGAGCACGCAGATGTCCGCGTTGCGGTAGGTATGGACCTCCCCGTCGCCCTTTTCCATGCGGACGCTGACGCTCTGGCGCATCAGATTCACGCTGGCAACGGTACCGCGCCCGTCCGGCGTATCCACCAGGGACTCCGGCTTGGGGCTGGTCTTGATGAGGTCCTCGTAGGCGTCCTGCTCATATTTGAGGCAGCACATCAGTCTGCCGCAGGTACCGGATATCTTGGTGGGGTTCAGGCTGAGGCTCTGGGTCTTTGCCATCTTGATGGACACGGGCTGAAAGTCCTCCAAAAAGCTGGCACAGCAGAAGGGTCTGCGGCAGATGCCCAGTCCGCCCAGCATCTTGGCCTTGTCGCGGACGCCGATCTGCCGCAGCTCGATGCGGATGTGGAAGTTGGAGGCCAGAATGCGCACCAGCTCCCGGAAGTCCACGCGACCGTCCGCCGTGAAGAAGAAGAGCAGCTTGCTGCCGTCGAAGGCGCATTCCACGGACACCAGCTGCATGTCCAGGCCCAGCTCCTCGATTTTTTTCAGGCAGAAGGCGTAGGCCTCCTTTTCCCGGCGCTCGTTCTCCGCCTTGATGCGCTCGTCGATGGGCGTCGCCACCCGGAGGACCCGGCGCAGGGGCTGTACCAGCTCCCGGCGGTTGATTTTATGGCTGCCGAGGACGCAGAACCCGTATTCCGCGCCTCGGGAGGTGTCGATGATGACGTGGTCCCCGTTTTTCAGCTCCAGTCCGGCGGGGTCGAAAAAGTAGATCTTGCTGCCGGGACGGAACTGCACGTCGCAGACCATGACCCGCTCAGAGACCTCGGGGGACTCGGCGGGCGGCTGGGCCTGGGCCGTTTGCAGCCGGGGCGCCTGCTTTCTGGAAAGTGCGCCCAGGGCCGGGGCGGGACCGCGCTCCGCCGGAGCCTCCTGCTCCCGCAGCTCCTTGTTGACTTGGTTTTCCTGTTCCATATCGTTTACCATTTGTCGTAGTTTCTCCAATCCTTGTTTTACAATCACTCCGCGCTGTTCAGCCACACCTGGAGGGCGCCGCAGACGGAGCCGGGCAGGACGTTGCCCTGCAAAAGCTCCTCCGCCCGCTGCAAGCTGCGGACCGCGTTGAGGCAATCGGCTGTAGTGCGGCTGCGACCGATCTTCCGGGCGGCCTCCCATTTCCCCGGCAGGCCGACGCGGACCTGCATGGCCTGGCTCAGCACCTCGGTCCACTGGCGCAGCAGGGGCAGGAGCTGCTCGCTCCTGAGCCGCTCCATAGGGACCAGCAGCTCCGTGAGCCCTAAGGGGTCCCGCCCGGCAAAGCAGTCGGCAAAGCGCAGGGTCTCCCCCGCCAGGGCCTCCCCCTCCGTCAAAAGCTGCTCCGCCTGGCCCAAAAAGCCGCCGGACCGGACCCAGGCGTCGGCCAGGGCCTCCCGAGGCTTGTCGGGAAAGCGGCGCCGCAGGGCCTCCACGCAGACGGGCTCCGACAGGGGCGAGAGCTGCAGGGTCACGGCCCGGGAGCGGATCGTGGGCAGCAGGCGCTCCGCGGCGTCCGTCAGCAGGAGGAAGGCCGCGTAGTCCGGCGGCTCCTCGATGACCTTGAGCAGGGCGTTCTGGGCAGCCGGATTCATATCCTGCGCCCGGGGAAAAAGATAGATCTTCCGTCGGCCCTCGTTGGGCTTGACATAGACGTCCGCCCGGGCGCGGCGGACCGTTTCCACCGTGACGGTCTTCTTCTCCGGCGCGTCCACGGTGATCACGTCGGGGTGTACGCCGTCCAGCACCTTCCGGCAGGGGAGGCAGGTCCCGCAGGGCCTGCGGCTGCCGGCGCTGCACTGCATGGCCGCGCTCAGGATGCGGGCCAGGGTATGCTTTCCGCTGCCGGGGGGGCCCGCCAGCAGGTAGCAGTGGGAGAGCTTGTCCGCGGCAAAGGCCGCGGCCAGGGCGGTCTTCAGCCGCTCGTTGCCCAAAAGCGTCTGCACGCCCTCACCCCCATACGTTCCTGATGATATATCTTACCACAAGTTCCGGGGATATGCAAGCTTTTTTCACCGTTGCCTTTTCCGCCGGGATGGTGTATAATTGTTTCGTACGACCGTTGTATTTCGCCGGACCGGAGCTTGCGGGGGGAGGTGTCGCTGTGGAAATGCCCTGGGTCGCCGTAGTCGGCGGCATCAATCTGGATATTTTAGGCCGCTCTTTCGCCCCGCTGATCCCGGCGGACTCCAACCCCGGCGCGGTGCGGCTCTCCCTCGGCGGCGTGGGCCGGAACGTGGCCCACAATCTGGCCCTGCTGGGGACCCGGGTCTTCCTGCTCACGGCCCTGGCCGGGGACGGCTGGGAGGCCCGCATCCGGGCGGGCTGCGCCGCGGCAGGCATCGACCTGACCCGGGCCTGCCGCGTCCCGGCGGGCGTCACCTCCACCTACCTGGCCATCGAAGGCCTGGCGGGGGACCTGGAGCTGGCAATCTGCGACAACACCCTGGCGGACCACATCACCCCCGCCTACCTCGAGGGCTGTCTGGACGTGCTGAACGGGGCCGCCGCGGTGGTGCTGGACGCCAATCTGAGCCCGGAGACCCTGGCCTGGCTGGCGGAGCGCTGCACGGCGCCGCTCTTCGCGGACCCCGTCTCCGTGACGAAGGCGGAGAAGCTGCGGCCCATCCTGGACCGGCTCTTCCTGTGCAAGCCCAACCGGCTGGAGGCGGAGCTGCTCTCCGGCCTGCCCATCACGGACCGCCCGAGCTTAGAGCTGGCGGCGGAAAAGCTGCTGGCCGCAGGGCTGCGGCGGGTCTGCATCTCCCTGGGCAGCCGGGGGCTGTACTGCGCCTGGGGCGAGGCCCGCTGCCTGGTCCCCTGCCCGGAGACGAAGCTGGTCAACGCCAGCGGCGGGGGCGACGCCCTGGCCGCCGGTCTGGTGCGGGCCTTCCTGGACAGCCTCCCCCCGGAGGAAGCCGCCCGCTTCGCCCTGGCCTGCTCCGCCATCGCCGTAGAAGGGGAGGACACCATCAATCCCGCGCTGTCTCTTGATGCTGTACGAAAGCGGATTAAAATGCAGAGTGTAAAGTGAAGAGTGAAGAGTTGCGGTATCCTGCAATTTGACAATTGCAGGATGATTTGAATATGTTTTTCATATCGCAGATATGAAAAACTCCGAAACTATTCACTCCACACTCTTCACTACACAAGGAGGACACCATCAACCCCACGCTGTCTCTTGACGCTGTACGAAAGCGGATTAAAATGCAGAGTGTAAAGTGAAGAGTGAAGAGTTGCGGTATCCTGCAATTTGACAATTGCAGGATGATTTGAATATGTTTTTCATATCGCAGATATGAAAAACTCCGAAACTATTCACTATTCACTATTCACTCTTCACTATGCAAGGAGGAAACCAACAATGAACCTGCACAAATACCTGGACGTCAACCCCGAGGTCGCCGCGGCTGTGGCCGCGGGGCGGCCTGTGGTGGCTCTGGAATCCACCATCATCTCCCACGGGATGCCCTATCCCCAGAACGTGGAGACGGCCCTGAACGTGGAGAAGGTCATCCGGGACAACGGCGCTGTCCCCGCCACCATCGCCATCCTGGGCGGGCGGCTGAAGGCCGGGCTGACCCCGGAGGAGATCGAATCCCTGGGCAAGACCGGCCAGGCCGTCACCAAGGCCAGCCGCCGGGACCTGCCGGTCCTGGTCGCCAAGGGCATGGACGGGGCCACCACCGTCACCACCACCATGATGATCGCCCATATGGCGGGCATCCAGATCTTTGCCACCGGCGGCATCGGCGGCGTCCACCGGGGGGCTGAGACCACCATGGACATCTCCGCCGACTTAGAGGAGCTGGCCAACACCCCCGTCATGGTGGTCTGCGCCGGAGCCAAGTCCATTCTGGACCTGGGGCTGACCCTGGAATATCTGGAGACCCACGGGGTCCCGGTGCTGGGCTATCAGACCAAGGAGCTGCCCGCCTTCTACACCCGCCGCAGCGGCTTTGAGGTGGACTACCGCATCGACAGCCCCGAGGAGCTGGCCCGCGTCTTCAAGGTCCAGCGGGACCTGGGCCTGAAGGGCGGCGTGCTCGTGACGAACCCCATCCCCGCCGAGTACGCCATGGACTACGAGGTCATCAACAAGGCCATCGACCAGGCCATCGCGGACGCGGTGCGCGACGGCGTCCACGGCAAGGCCACGACCCCCTACCTGCTGGCGAAGGTCAAGGACCTCACCGGCGGCGACAGCCTGGCCTCCAACATCCAATTGGTGTACAACAACGCCAGGCTCGCGGCAAAAACCGCCGCGGCGTTTTGTAAAATGCAGAATGAAAAGTGAAGCGTGAAAGGAGCATCATATGACCATTCAAGAGGCATTAAAAACTTACAGAGAAAAGATCTTCGCCATGCAGGCCCTGGGCCACGCTATGGGCGTCCTGCACTACGACGGCGCCACCGTGGCTCCGGTGGAGTCCGCCGAGGGCCGCGGCAAGACCCTGGGCTATCTCTCCGGCTGCGCCTATGAGATCGAGACCGGCAAGGAGCTCAGCGAGGCCGCCAAGTATCTCAACGAGCACAAGGAGGAGCTGAACGCCCAGGACCGCCGGGAGATCGAGGTCTTCCTGCGGGAGAGCGAGTTCACCGCCTCCATTCCCCAGGCCGAATACGTGGCCTATGTGGAGCTGCTGAACAAGGCCGACGCGGTCTGGCACAAGGCCAAGCAGGACAGCGACTTTGCCTCCTTCGCCCCCATTGTGAAGGAGATCTTCGAGACCAACGTCCGCTTTGCCAAATACTACAAGCCGGACCAGGCCCCCTACGACACCCAGCTCAGCCGCTACGAGCGGGGCCTCACCATGGAGAAGACCGACGCCTTCTTCAACGCCCTGAAGGAGCGCATCGTCCCCCTGCTGAAGCGGGTCATGGAAAAGCCCCAGGTGGACGACAGCTTCCTCTGGGGGAAGTGCTACCCCATCGAGGCCCAGCGGAAGTTCTCCGACTATCTGATGGAGGTCATCACCATCGACCGGGACCGCTGCGCCATCGGCGAGACGGAGCACCCCTTCACCACCAACTTCAACAAGAAGGACGTGCGCATCACCACCCACTACCACGAGGAGACCCCCGTCTACTCCATGTACTCCGTAATCCACGAGGGCGGCCACGCCCTCTACGAGCTCCACTCCGCCGACGAGCTGGAGGGGACCGTCCTCTCCGGCGGCGTGTCCATGTCCATCCATGAGAGCCAGTCCCGCTTCATGGAAAATCTGATTGGCCGCAGCCGTCCCTTCATCGAGCTGATCTTCCCCAAGATGCAGGAGCTCTTCCCGGAGCAGCTGGCCGGGGTGACGGCGGAGCAGATGTACCTGGCCGTCAACAAGGCCGAGCCCAGCCTGATCCGCACCGAGGCCGACGAGCTGACCTACGCCCTCCACGTGCTGGTCCGCTACGAGATCGAAAAGGGCCTCTTCGACGGCTCCATCGTCCCGGAGGAGCTGCCGCAGGTCTGGAACGCCAAGTACAAGGAGTACTTAGGCATCGACGTGCCCGACGACAAGCGGGGCGTCCTCCAGGACAGCCACTGGTCCGGCGGCAACGTGGGCTACTTCCCCTCCTACGCCCTGGGCTCCGCCTACGGCGCTCAGATGCTGGCGAAGATGAAGGAAACCGTGGACGTAGACGGCGCCGTCCGCTCCGGCGACCTGCGGCCCATCACCGGCTGGCTGGAGGAGCACATCTGGAAGTTCGGCGGTCTCTATGACCCCATCGAGCTGCTGGAGCGTGCCGTCGGCGCACCCTTCGACCCCAAGTACTTCACCGACTACCTGGAGAAGAAGTTCACGGAGATCTACAAGCTGTAGGAATGGCTCTGTAGGGACGGCTCTGTAGGGACGGCTCTGTAGGGACGGCTCTGTAGGGACGGCTCTGTAGGGACGGCTCTCAGCCGTCCGCCCTTCCGAAACCAAAAAACCTGGCTGCAAATGCCAGAGGCTGATAAGGAAGTATTCCTGAAATCATAGTCCTGGCATTGTGAGGCAAAACAAAAGCCTGTAGTTCAACCTGTAAAGGCTTGTTCTACAGGCTTTTGCTGTATGTATAGATCTAAGCAGGCAATTACTCTATATCAACATTTCTATTTCGCACATTCGACAAGCTCCCCTCCTTCGGCTACAATGGAGGCGGAAGGAGGCGATTGCTATGAAACGAGAGAAACGCTATTTGTACCTGGACGACTTCGAGCACCGGTTGGCCGTCGCGGGGATGAATCACTTCCGAAACCACCTGCTACAGACAGGTAAACCAAGCTCTTTCATTCGATTGATCCATTTCTCCATACCCTGCATGTAATCCCGATTGATCAGCCGATCCACCGTTCCGACAATGACCTCGTCCTCCTCCACGTTTGCAATCGTTCCGCGATAGCGAAAGTATTCGCAGACCTCCCGACCGCTCTCCTCCGTGAAAAGCTCGGCGACCTCAGCCTGCATGGCCTCCTGATCGATCTGGTCAAAAGGAGTCAAACCGGGAAGGGCTTTTCCCGCCCAATGGAGATTTTCACCGACCTTGTGAAACTCACGAACGTTCAGAAATCCATCCCGGAGCTACTCCAGAATTCGGAAACCGAAACCGCTGAAAACAGCGATTCGTGCCGCGGTATCGTTTTAATAATACTGGTTCATAAGCTGCACGGTGAAATGCCCCGCTGAAAAATTTCGCAACGAAAGCCGAAGCTGCACGGAGTTTTAGCCGAACCTTCACGGAGTTTTAGCCGAACCTTCACGCAGTTTTAGCCGAGGCGTCACGGAGTAGAGCCGAGGTCTTGTATAATAGTCGCAGCACGCTTGTTGCGTGACTACTATACAAGGGGGTCTATAAAATGAGTCAAGTAGACTATCTGGAGATTCTGCGATTGCGGTCGCTTCGGTACAGCAAGAATAGCATCTCCGCAAACGTTCACAGCTCTCATCATACAGTGGAAGATGTACTTGCTGCTGCGGACGCAAAGAGCATTGCCTGGCCAATCGACGAAGATGTAACGAATGCCAAGCTAGAGATGCAGCTCTTTCCGGACAAATACAGGTACGTTTCCCTGTATATTGCGCCGGACTTCCAGTACATCCACGAGGAGCTCGCCAAGAAGGGCGTAACGCTCACATTGCTGTGGGAGGAGTACTGCCAGAAGGTTCGGGCCACCGGCGGCGTTCCGTACATGTATACGCAGTTCTGTGAGAAGTACCGCCGCTGGGCTCGCGTGACGAAAGCGACCATGCGCATCTCTCACAAGCCGGGAGACGCCATGCAGGTGGACTGGGCCGGAGATCCGCTGTATATTACGGACTCTGTGACCGGCGAGCTTGAAACCGTCCCCATCTTTGTGGCCGTCCTGCCCTGCAGCTGGTACACCTATGCGGAAGCCTGCTGTGACATGAAGCAGGAGCGTTGGCTTCTGTGTCACGTCCACGCCTTTTCGTATTTCGGCGGCGTTCCCCGGCTTATAATCCCGGACAACTGCAAGACGGCAACGACGGCCAACACCAGGTACGAAACTGTGCTGAACCGGAGCTACCAGGAGCTCGCCGAGCACTACGGAACGGCAATCGTCCCCGCCAGAGTCAAGAAGCCGGACGACAAGGCTGCTGCCGAGGGCTCCGTGCGTTTTGTATCTACGTGGATTACCGCCGCACTGCGTGACAAGAAATTCTTTTCCCTTGCGGAAACACAGCAAGCCGTGCAGGAGAAGCTGGAGGAGCTGAACCGACGTCCGTTCAAGAAGCGTCCCGGCTGCCGGCTTACCGCATACGAACAGGAAGAAAAGGCGTTTATGGGGCCTCTGCCTGTACATACCTATGAGCCTGCCGTGTGGCTCCATCCAAAGGTCGGTTATGATTATCTGGTCTCCGACGGCGTCAACAAGTACTCCGTCCCTTACGACCTGATTGGGGAAAAGGTGGACGTCCGTCTGACGAGCCAAATCGTAGAGGTGTTCTACAAGCAGACGCGAGTCGCGGCTCATATCCGGTTGGACAAGCCTCAGCGAGATCCGGTGGTAAAGCCGGAGCATATGCCGGAGGCTCACAGGCGGTATTTGAACTACACCGCTGACGACTTTACCGCCTGGGCAAATACCGTTGGTCCGAATACGGCGGAGACCGTACAGCGTTTCCTTACCGGCGGCAGAGAGGCCGAGCAGGGCTTTAAGGCCTGCGCCAGCCTGACGAAGCTGGGTTCCCGGTACGGCGCAAAGCGATTGGAGGACGCCTGCGAACGGGTTCTGCGCTTGACCTCGACGCCCACGATCCGCAATATTAGCGCCTTGTGCAAAGCTTCCGCAGAGCGTAAGGAAGCGGCTCCGCAGGAAGTACGCAAGGAAGGCAGTCACGGCATTACCAGAGGCGCGGCCTATTACCGGAAGGGAGGCCAGCGCAATGAATAATCCGTCTACGATCCAGCAGCTTCGTGACATGAAGTTCAGCGCCATGGCCAATGAGCTCGAGCTCCAGCTGCGTGATCCTGCCGCTTACGCACAGGTTTCCTTTGACGACCGTCTCGGTCTGCTGGTCAACGCGGAGTGGAACCGGAGACAGGCGAACAAGTTGAAAAGGCGTATCCATGACGCCCGCCTGGACATTCCTTCCGCTACGCCGGAGGGGATTGAATACTACGAGGACCGCAGACTGGACAAGGCCGAAATGGTGCGCTTTGCCACCTGCGGCTATATTGACGAAGAGCACCATATCATCCTAAAAGGGGCAACCGGCAGCGGTAAGACCTACCTTGCCTGCGCCCTCGGCAACGCCGCCTGCAGGAAATACAAAACGGTACGCTACGTCCGGATGCCGGAGCTTCTGGACGAGCTGACGATTGCCAGGGCAGAGAACCAGTTCCGGAAGGTCACAAAGGCCTACGCCAAAACGGATCTGCTGATTCTAGACGAATGGCTGATGCGGCCGCTGACGTTGCAGCAGTCCTATGATCTGTTTGAAATCATTGAAGCGAGGACCAAGCACGGCTCCACCATTTTCTGTACGCAGTATGATACGGACGGTTGGTACGAACGAATCAATACCGATCCCACCCAGGACAGCCCCATTAGCGATGCTATTATGGACCGGATCGTCCACAATGCCTATGTGATCTCCGTTGAAGGACACGTCTCTATGCGCGAGCGTCACGGCCTGACGGCACAGCTGAAGGGCGGGCTGGACAGATGAAACCATCCAATTCTTATCTCCGGCGGGAAATGCGGAACTATCTGGTGACCGTTCCGGATGTCACCGAACAGGAGCTTTCGGCTCTGACAGCGTGGGTACAGCAAGGAAACAGCCCATACAGCAATCCCTCCCATATTGCCGACGAACAGGGATGGGAACTTCCGTTCATACATGCGCTGAGGGTGGAGTAGGGGCTTGCTGGCGAATCCGAGGACAAAGGAACTACCACACCCACCAAATAATTCCATACACTGGCAGCGGTCAGTTTCCGCTGGCCGCTGCCTTACGGAGTCGCAGAACCAGAATACAGGGTGGGGCTCCCACCGCGTGAGGGTGGGGCTGTTTCTCCGTGACGGTGGTGCTAAAACTCCGTGCAAGTGGTGCTCTTACTCCGTAATACAGCCAAGCGGCCTTCTTCCCCGTGAAGGTGGCCTGATTTCTCCGAGACGGTGGCCTTAAAAGTCCGTTTCACAGTCGGTTCGGCTCTGCCGCGTGAAGGTTCGGCTAAAAGCCCGTGACACCTCGGCCAAAACTCCTTGCAGCCTCGGCTCTGACGCCGAAATTTACACGTAGGCCAATACCTTGAACAACACCCGCGGGTCGGTGACGGAGTTTCGTCCTTTTGACGAGAACGCTTCGTACAGTCTTCTGTAATCCAGTTCCTCAAGCTGCGCGTCTGCCAGCCGGACGGGTGCATCCTCCGTTACAATTATTTCTGTGTTCAGAGAAAATATAGTTTCCCAGAAACAGAGACACCGGCCAACCCCTTTTCGGGGAAAGCTGGTGCCTTTGTTTTACTGCGCTATTTTGCAACGCCCCCCTTTCTGCATCAGAAGGTAAAAAGGATATTTATGAAATAATTTGGAACAATATTTGAAAAACGGCAGTCCAAAATCTTGACATATGTACTTTGGAGTAGTAACATAGTGTCATACATTGTAGAAAGGAGTCGGATTGGCTATTAAGAACAATAAGGAACATCAGATTGAATTGCTTCAAACAAACCTTCAGACGATTCGAAAGATTGCTGGATGGACGATAGAGGATTTGGTGACAGACTTGGGGTTTCAAAACAAACCATCAGTAATCTCGAAAATGCCAAGATGCAGATTAGCCTGATTCAGTATATTGCCATTCGTGCAATCCTTGACTACGAGATTGAGGAACATCCTGTAAATGAAGTACTGTCATTAGCTATTCATCTACTGCTTGATGAAGAGGAAAACCTCTCAGAAGAAGATTATGAAAAAGTCAAACAGGCAATCGATATGGTTGCAGCAGCAAAAACAGGTGGAGTAGAAGAAACGGTGCTTTTTTTCCTATTCACTAAAATGATTGGGACGGTTGCTGCAGACGCTGGAATCGGTATGATTTCGCCGCTTGGTATTGTTGGCGGTGTTGCGTCAGCATTTTGGTTTAAGTCTGTGATGGAAAAATAACGAAAAATTTGTCTGTATATTTTGTAAAGGCACTTTTGTGCGGAAAGTGAGATGTATTTATGGAGAATATGAACGCAAAAAATTACGGACCAATCACGCGTGATATTTATAAAGCGGTTAGCGAGATTCTGACTGACACGTGTAATCAATCAATTTCTATGGTTGACTCGAACTGCTCAATCCCTGATGGATATGTTAAAATTCCAAGTGAGATTCCCCACCCCCAAAAAAGCATATCAAACAAAACTGATGTAGCAGATAAGGTTAAAGATGCACTCTGTGCAGTTCTTCCGGCCGGATTATCTGCATTGGGACTTGCTTTTAATGCTCCCGCAGTTGCAGTGGTCGTTATGACAGGTGCCGGTGGTGTTGCAAGTAGCTTTATTCAAAGAGCGGGAAATCCAAGTAATATGACCCTTGCCGAATTACAATTAGATAAGATTGTTTTAGATAGGCTGTCACCGGATATGATTGATATCAATATTGATATCAATCAAGAAAAGAAACGAGATGTGCTGGCAGAAGCAAATCGGAGGCTTGAGAAGATTTGTTCCGAAATTTCGGTATATGAGGAGAAGAATGCCAGCAAAGCTGATGTTGAAATTAATCAAGAATTTGGCAAGTGGGTTCAGAAATTCTTGATGTATGTGGACGCTAACTCGGATGATCGAAAATTATACATTTTGAGAAACTCGTTACTCAGCTGTTTAGCTGCAATGAATATACATGTTTATGATAATGTTTTGATTAGAGAAGACGGCATGCCGGATGTTCCTATTCAAGATTATCTTTATGATAAACGCGAAAACTGCGAAGAAGAATATAAAACGGTTTCAAGACCCGCTGTTTATTCAAATCGTTCATTATTGGCACGTGGTGAGATTCTGTAAAGAGCAGCTTAACATAGAAAGTAATAATTTATTTAATGGAGAGATTGACCATGAGAAGAGTTTTTGCGGGAGATTTTGGAGCTGGTAACACCTGCTTGTTTTATGCCGATCCTGATGCAGAGGTTCGAGAAGCCTCTGAATTGAATAATCCTGGCGGAGAACCATCTGGTTACATTAAGAAAAATGGCGATATTTTAATAGGGCTGGGTTTATTCGAGCTTACTTATGAACAACTGATAGACATTGAAAGCTTTCATATTAATATCAAAGCAAAACCTAATAATATGAATCGCAATGAGATGGTAAGTTATTTTAAAGCGTGGCGCGAAAAAATTGAATGCGATCATTCCGAAGAGTTCGAGGATATTGATGAACAATACTGGTTTATTGGATGCCCGACGGGTGGTGAGTGGAAGCAAAAAAGTACCCGTGATTTGTATAAGAGTATTTTTGAGGAAGCGGGTTATCAAAATGTATTTATTATTCCTGAGTCAAACGCGGCATTCGCTTATTACCAAAAAGTAAAGTCAATAAAGGACGGGACTGGATCTGAAAAGAAATACTTGCTATTTGACCAAGGTGCATATTCATTAGATGCTACAATTTTCAAAGATGGGTCTGTTTCGTCATATGGCGGTTACTTAGGTGCTAGTTTGATTGAACGTATGATGATTCATACTATTTTGGAGTCCGAAGAAGAAAGCATACGGATTGGAAAGAGGATAATAAATCTACGTGAAACTGTTCGGGGAGCGTGTGATTTATTAAATTCTGAAAATTGGAAGGGAAAGTTCTATGCGTATTTACTTCTTAAAGCAAGGATCCTTAAAGAGCGTTATTTCACTAGTTTAAGTAATGGAACTCTTCTTAAAAACATTGACACTGCTGACCAGTTGGATTTCACGATTGATGGTGATAGCCTGTATTTGTTTGTTAATCCTAAGATGATGGAAATCATCTTAGAGAAAAAACCCGTCAAAGAAATACTAGGAAGAGAGTTTTCTACGTTAGCTCCAGAAGTGCAAGAAAACATAGGTAACAAAACATGGATGCAAGTGTTCCGTGATTTTTTGAGTGATGTCGATCGCGAATATCCGGAAGTTCATGGTGGTACTAATACTGTGATTATGCTCACAGGCGGTGGCTCGTTAATGAATTGCGTTGTAGACGCAGTAAAGAGTCATTATAAAAATGCAGTTGTCCACTGTGATAAACAGGCACTTTCGGCTATTGGAAAGGGTATGGCTTATTGGGCTCCAGATAAAATTGAAGCAAATAATTTTGAAATTGCATTTAATCAGTTTATTGAAAAAGAAGAGATAGATGATGATGGTGATTCAGTTAATTGTGTTATTCAGTATTTGAGTAAGGCATTTGCTGAATGCATTATTCCTTCATTTCAAGCAGTCGTTAAGGAAGAGGTTTCTGCAGTTACGGACAGTATTGTCAAGTGGCGAGACTATCACTGTAGTAATAATGAAATACCATCGGAAATCGAAAAACATCTCAAGAAATGGTGTAATGATACGGGCATCCCTAAGTTAAAGTCTGAAATAGAGAAGAAAATTGATGAGTTGAAATCAATTCTCAACAAGGATTTCAATTCGATTTTGGATTCCTTTTCAATTCCACGTGAGGATATTCTAAAAAAAGAAGACAAAGTATTTCTTTCCGAAACGTCCTTAATTATCCCAGAATTGTTCAATCGAATTGTCGAAATAATTAGCGACTATTACAAGAAAAATGATATTTGGGAAAAGTTTCCAAACAAAAGAAAAGGGATTCTTTCTGACCCGAGAGCTGATTTTTGTAATGCTGTTGCGGAGCAACTAACAGATTGGCTTGACAAAACAACAGATTCTACATTTGATACATGCAAAAATGTATTTTGTAAGATGGAGTTTGAAATCTCGGATGGTGTCAATTGGACAATAAACAAATTATTTGTTTTCGAAGGCTATACCGATTTAGTAAACCTCATGAAAGCACATCGAAATGAGATTCTTGGTCAATTGGTTTTGGAAGAATGTATTGAAGACTATGATGACTAATGTACCGTCTTAATCATTTTATTACACAAATTATCTTAGGCCAAAGCGCTGTCCTCGAAGCTGAAGACCGTGGAGGCTTCCTTTGAGAAACTCTCTTCTGAATTTCAGATAAGCTGCGCAACAATTGGAAGGATACTGAAAAGGAATCATCTACTACAAGCATAATGGGACAGTGCGCATATTCTGCTTTATCCAGCCGCACACAGGTCGGATCATGCATGCTGTAGATCCAACGCGCATTGCGGTGGACTGGACGGAAAAGATCCGTTTTCTTGTTGATACAGATATTAATTTGCGCTGACAAGCTTGTGGATGATTTGATAGTCACGATTGCAAATATGAGCAAGCTGACTATCAAATCCCTTAAAGGGATCATGTCGATGAACGATTAGGAGTGAAGATGATGGTCTATCAAATAGCATACAATCCATATAAAGTAGATTTAACAATTTCGACAAAGGATGGGGATTCATGGATTCCTATTAGCCAAAACTCGACTCTTGTACGGTTTTCAAGAATTCGATTGCAGCGAAGCATTAGAGACCAATCTAAAAACGCTTTCTTTTATGAACTTTTTAATTCGTCTGGAGAAGATGATATTGAGATATCTTTTCTCGGAACTGATGAAGATTATTATGATTTTCAAGAGGCAGTAACAAATTTTAATCGTATAAATATAGGTTATCATATAGAATTGCGAAAAGATTGTACGTCGAGTTTGAATAGTACAAAGCGCAAAAAAGATATTCTGTCATCTTTAATGATTAACGCAAAGAACTCTAAATACAGGAATTTGCTTCCTGATAAAATTTGGAAGGGAATTGACGATGCTCTTGCAAGCCCATCTAATGAAGCAGTTCTGATTCCGTTGGGGAAATGGAGTGATTATCGAAAAGAAATTTTTTCGGATGATTCATGGAGGCTGTTTTGTTTTGTGTTTTGTTTTAGTGAATTAAAATCGAAAACTGTACGTGACGCTTTCCGTGGGTTGTCCAAAGAATTTGAATATTTATCCGATAGACCTTTTGAAAAAGAACGCTTTGTGTTCGTTTGCACATACAATGATTGCTGTGAAGTGCAGAATAACACTTTGAGAAAAGTACTTATGGAATATGGCGTACAAGATATTGCTTATTCATTGATTAGTGATACAGATTATTTGAACATCGATGATCCGGAATTTGCTATGGCTTCAGATGCTTTGCAAGAACTGCAACAACATATAATTACATTTAGAAATAGATATGCTAGTCAGTATAAACTACGGAAATCAATAGATTCAATTCAGAAGGAAATTCAAAAAGAAGAATTAACACCCGGTTCAAAGTTAAAAAGAAAGGTCGATACTATATTAAAAGATCGAAAGACTGGAGACAGTTTATTTTCGGATAAAGAAGTTGAAGAGGCATATAAATGGTTGGTTAATACTTTAAATAGTATTAGCCAAGTCATTGAATTGGAATCATAGCTTTGAATGCAGAATAAAGAGGAGATAGTTATATGGCTGATATACTTCATAAGGAAAGTGTTGCGATACTTGAGAATGTTGGAGAGATAATAAAGACACCCTCCGTTTTTAGAAGAGTCGACCATATTATTAATAAATCTTACCTCCCAATGTTACAAGATTATCCTATCGCAGAGTTGAATGAAGCTATTTTATTGGATTCTGTCGACTGCACATGCTTATTCCCGATTAAGCGAATTGTATACGATAAGGAAGAAAATAATATTCAAAAGCTCTCTAGCGTTTATTCTAGCCTTTCAAATATCGATGCAATGATCGTGAATATCATTCGAGGTTATGAGAACGGCGAAACAGAGTTGTTTTTGGGGATTTGTGATCAGACAGATGTTCGTATTAATGGCGCGTATCCCAAAACAAAGGCATTTTTGAATAGTTTTGTCGGTAATTTTTCAGGATGTCGGTCAGCAGATAATCGTATTTTAAACAACGAAAATACGAGAATTGCTATCCACAGTGCGTTTTGCTCTGATTTCAACTCGGTATCAAGTGTTTCATGCATAGGATCTTTGCGAGGACAGAATAAATTCGAAAAAAACAGCGACTTTTTTCAAGGGATGGAGAAAGTGATTGAAGCATTGAATGGTAAGGAATATACCATTTTAGTTATGGCAAGACCTGTATTGTCAAACGATATCCAACAGATGAGAAGCGAACTGGAAGATTTATATACCAAGTTGTCTGTTTTTGCAAAGATGAATATTTCTGTCAACCAATCAGAAGCAGAAACAGTATCATCGTCCGTATCAAATTCTCTATCAAAAAGTGTAACAGATTCAAAATCAAAATCGTTGAGTATTGGTGAGAATACTTCGGTTTCTGATAGTTCCGGATCGTTTTCGAGTACCTCAAAATCGTTTGGAATGAATGTGGGAGGGAAGGATAGTTTTATTTCAGGTACGTTTTCCCGTGCAGAATCCAATGGTATTAGTTCTGGGCATGCGGTTACAAGTGGCAACCAGATAACTGGTACAGAGACAATAGGAAAAAGTATCACAGATGGAAATATTAATACACATACAGATACTAATTCTAAAACTGGAACAAGTGGGAAAACCATTCAATTGTCAATTGAAAACAAGAGAATCAGTGAGGCTTTGAACACGATTTCTCAGCAGTTACAACGATTAAAACAAGGTAGCGGAAGTGGATTGTTTGCAACAAGCACATATGTTCTGTCGGATTCAGTTTCTAATGTCCGTACAGCGGCAAGCCTTTATAAGGCTGTTGTTTCAGGGGAGACAACCTCAACTGAGTATAATGGTATCAATATTTGGAGCGGTAAGGAATACCAACAGATTGTAAGCTATTTAAGGCATTTTTTACATCCGGTTTTTCAGTTAACTAACAACAGTTCAAATATGACTGCAACACCTGCTACTGTTATTACGTCAACTGAACTTGCGGTGCAAATGGGCCTACCACAACACAGCATTGATGGCATCCCCGTGAAAGAAGCAGTTCCCTTTGGAAGAAATGTTTTTAAGTTATCGAGTGATGTAAAAACAAGAGATACTATTTGCCTTGGAAATATTTATCATCTTGGGACGTCTCTTCCTCAAAAAGCGAATTTAGATATTGATAGTTTAACCATGCACACGTTTATTACCGGTACAACAGGTTCAGGAAAGAGTAATACAATATATGGTCTGGTTGATTTGTTATGCAGTTCTCGTCAAGATGTCCATTTTCTTATTATTGAACCTGCAAAAGGAGAATATAAAAATATATTTGGTAATAGACCTGATGTTAAAGTATATGGCACTAATCCGTATATAACAAATATGTTTAGAATTAATCCTTTCCGGTTTAATTCTAAGGTTCATATTCTGGAGCATATTGATCGATTGATTAGCTTATTTAATGTATGTTGGCCGATGGAGGCCGCAATGCCCGCAGTACTGAAGCAATCCATAGAGAGGGCTTATGAAAAGGCTGGATGGAACTTAAGAACTTCAGCTAACAGAATTTCAAAAGAATTATTTCCAGATTTTCAGGATGTAATGGATGAAGTAGATGCTTTCATCGAAGTATCAGACTATTCTGCTGAAAACAAAGGCAATTATAAAGGTGCGTTATGCACTAGACTGCGAGAACTTACCAGCGGCTTAAATGGAATGATGTTTGTCTCCGATGAAATTGAAGACGAAACTCTTTTCGATCATAATGTTATTGTTGATTTAAGCAGAGTGGGATCTTCTGAAACTAAGTCCCTAATCATGGGATTATTAATTATTCGGTTACAAGAGTATCGCCAGATTTCATCAACAGTTCCGAATTCTCAATTACGCCATATTACAGTTTTAGAAGAAGCTCACAATCTTTTAAAAAGAATTTCTACAGAACAATCTATGGATAGTGCTAATATAGCCGGAAAATCTGTTGAGATGATTTCTAATTCGCTTGCAGAAATGAGAACATACGGCGAGGGATTTGTTATTGCGGATCAATCACCAGAGCAAATGGATTTATCGGTAATAAGAAATACTAACACTAAAATAATTATGCGACTTCCATCATATGAAGACAGAAAATTGGTTGGTAAGTCTGCATCTTTAAATGATGCTCAAATTGATGAAATCAGTAAACTTCCTACGGGAATTGCAGCAGTATTTCAAAATGATTGGATGGATTCGGTTCTTGTTAAGATACCATACTATCAGACTTCAGAAGCCCTGTATCAGTTGCAATCCGACGAAAGAGCACTTCAGGCAGATAAGGATGATGAAACCGCGTTGTTATATGCAATGATGAAAAGCATTCCTGGAATGAATGCTTACGTTTCTGCATTTGGATGGAATGCAATTGAAAAAATAAGTAAGTTAAGATTATCAACTACACTTAAGAGTCAAATCATACAATACACGCATGCAAAGGACGAAAATACAAAGTTTGATATTTATCAAGATATTGCCTTCTCCTTGTTTAACTCTCACGAACTTATGGAATGTACTTCTAAAGATATTAACTTGAATCAATGGAGATCCCATGTAGAAAGAATAATAGTTCCGAAAATAAGTGAATTTGGCGAGTTAAATAAAACACTACTGTTAATGATGCTCAGCAGAAAGTTTGCATCAATAGATTCGAGTTTTGCTCCGATCTTTACTGAAATGTCGCGATTTGTAGAAATAGAATGGGAGAAGGTTCGATGAGCACTGAATTCAAGCAAAATGAAACATCAATAAAACAGAATGATATTTTTAGTACTGTAAAAAATACAGGGATAGATACGACTACTGGGAAAGAATTTCAAGAAGCGGAAAAGGGCGCAAAAAAGGTCGTTTCTGAATACTGCAAAAAAAAGGGAAATGAAATCGCTCCCAGACCAATGGAGGAAATTTTTACACAAAACTGGAAACGAATCCAGTTTAAAAAGGACATAAATACAACTCTCAAGGAATGCAATCCTTTGTATTCCTTGGGAAAGGAATGGCGAATAAATTGTCAGAGATGTGTACCAACATATGAAATGCGATGCCGTGGGTATGATGTAACTGCAGCACCTAAGCCCTCTAATCCAGAGAGAACGGATCTGTCATATAGCCCTTATAAAGTATGGCAGAATCCTGAGGTTTTTCAGTGTTCTGGAAACGGAATAAATGATATCGAAAAAAAGATGCAGGATTGGGGAGATGGTGCTCGAGCACAGGTTGTTGTTGTGTGGAAGAATACAAATGCTGGACATACTTTCGTTGCTGAACGTGTTAACGGGAAAACGGTTTTTATCGATCCGCAGAATGGGAAAAATGATGTGAAGAGCTATTTTTCGCATGTTGAGAATGGTTCAGTAAGAATTGCTCGGATTGATAACCAGGATGTAACAAGCAAAATCCTTGACTGTTGTAGAAAGGTGTAATGGAATTATGGAATTAAAAGACGCAATTGAATTAGCAAACAGTTATTTCCTGAGGGAAAATAACGAAACTGTTAATAGTAAGGATATTTTGGATGCGGTAACTCATTGGATTTTCTATCCCGGTCAGGATGGAGATATTGAGTTTGGACTTGAGGGTGTAAAAATTGAAAAATCATCCGGAAAGATGGAAGAATTAATTTTGCCAGATGATGAAAATTTCAGATTATTGGATCAATCAACAAAAATAAAACTGGAGGAAGAAGACAGATGAGTGAGTTTGGTAGTAAAGAAAGTGTAGAGAAGAATCAGCCTGAAGTAGGAAGCCCTGAACAAGCAAAGCGGTATCTTGATATTGCAAACACACATAGTACTAAAAGTAGAGTATTAGAAAGAAAAGCAAACGACTTAGAGAGCCAAATTAGAAGGAAACTTGAGCCGGAATTGAGGATGTCTGAGGTTAATTCTTTGAGAAGACAAGCAGAAAGTGAAAAGAGAGAGTCTGAAAAATATAAGCGTTATGCGGAGTCTGAACTAAGGAAGCCGACTTACGGTGAGCTTGCAAATGAGTTTGGAGAGCAAACAGAAAAAAACAGAAGCGATTTATCTAAAATCATAGAAGGTAAGTCGAAAAATATAGAAGGAGATTTTCATAGCGTTGAGGATGCATTTCAAGAATCTGAAGAAACTGCAAAAAATATTATGCAAGAATTGTCCAACGTTTCTACTGATGAAATAGTAAAAAAATTTGAACTGTCGAAAGAAGATGCTGATAATCTTACCGAAACAGATAGCATGTTTAATGGTGATATATCTTTCACTGGTATAAAGGGATATAAAAAGGGCGTTTGTAGAGGAAGAGAAATTCCAATATATGATTGATGTTAGCGTCCCCGATTGGTCATTTCTGCCGGACGCTAACAACAGGAAGTTTTTACGGGAGATCACAAAAGGCTTAATGCTGCGTTCGGCGCGGTTGTTGCTGAGTTCAATGCGACCGTCTTGCAGATAGGTCGTCAGCATGGACCACTGGTTTTTAAGATAGTTCAAAGCAATGCCCAGCTTCGACTTCGGCGCGGCGGTCCTCGTTTTTGACCACGCCAAGATCGCGTCCAGAACAGGCTTCGCCTGCTCCGCCCGCTTCTTCTGCCGCTCCTCCGGCGTCAGGTCTTTCCACTGCTCCTCAAGCTTGAACAGCTGGGTACAGTAAGCCACGCCCTGGGCTGCCGTAGGAGATTTCTTTCCCTTCCCGGAGACTTCCAACGCGTCGTTGAACTTCCTGCGAACGTGGGCCCAGCAGCCGACATGGACAGCGCCTTCCACGCTGTTGTATCCGGCATATCCGTCGGTTTGTAGATAGCTCCGGAACCCTTCCAGAAATTCCTTGGGATAGTCCTTCCCGCGGCCGGGCTGGTATTCGTACAGGACAATGGGATGCTCAGCATCCGAGCCGGTCCGGTACAGCCACATATAGCTTTGCGTCTGCGGTGCCTTTCCCGGCTCATGCAAAACCTGTACCTCAGTCTCGTCCGCGTGCAGAAGATCCCTGGCGAGCAGCAGCTTCCGCAGCTCTCCGTAAATCGGCGCAAGCCAATCGTCGGCACAGCGCAGCAGCCAGTTGGACATGGTCTGCCTGGAAAGCATGACGCCCTGGCGGTTCCATTCCTGCTCCTGCCGGTAAAGCGGAGAGCCCATGACGTATTTCTGCACCGCAATGTGCGCGACGGCCTCCGCGGAGGCGCAGCTCCCTGGAATCAAAGCCGGTTCTTTCAGGGTTTGCATGACCGGCACAGAGACGTCGTTTTGCTTGCAGCTGCCACAGCCGTAGGTCACGTAGATATCCCGGTGCAGGATCACCTTGGCCGGGATGATTTCGAGCGTTTCCCGCACCTCTTTCCCAATGGGCTGCATCACCTCGCCGCACTGCGGACAAAGGCGCGCCTCTTCAGGCAGCTCGTGCGTTTCTTCCTCGACCTCCGCGTTTTCCGGAAGGATCTCTCTGGCGCTGCCGGAGCGCTTCTTTCTGGAATGGGCCTGTACCTCCACCGACTCTTCCGCTTCCGGCTCCTCTTCCGGAGGCTGCTTGTAGGCGGCAGGCTCGTCGAACAGAAAACTCTATTGCTCCATGACTTCCTCCGTTACCTTTTCAGAGGAAGCGCCGAATGTCTTTTTTCGCGCAAGGCGCAGCTGCTCCAGGAGCCATTCGTTCTGGCGCTTTTGCTCCAGCAGGTCTTCGTATTCCGTGCGGGAGATCGTGACGGTCTCCTCCGCAGTACTTGTCGTAAGCTTGTTCTTTTCCATGGCTCCATTTTATCACAGAACAGGCCGTTTTTCCAGAACAGCTTTTTAACAGCAAGCCGGAGCTTCGTCTTTTTGCCGACGTCCAGAATGCGCCGGAAGCTGCACAATTGCAGGTTTCTGAGATTTACGGTACGCTGTCGGCTCCAGAAGGGCGTTTTTGCGTTTTTTCTGATTTCACCGTCTGAAACGCAAAAACTGTCGCATGAAATTTCTCTGTTTTGCCTAAATGGCGGTCAGACCGGTCACCGGACGGTGCGCCTTGGGCTGTTCGACCTTTAAGCCCTCCATAAGCCAGCGGTACTGCTGCGGCGTGATTTCTCTTGCCTCCCGTTCGTTTCTGGGCCATTGGTAGACGCCGCGTTCCAGCCGCTTGTACACGAGAATGAAGCCGTCGCCCTCCCAGTACAGGCCCTTGATCCGGTCCCGCCGTCTGCCGCAGAACAGGAACAGCGTGTTGGTGAACGGGTCCAGTTCAAACTCCTGCTGTACCATGGCGGCCAGCCCGTCTATCCCTTTCCGGATGTCTGTATAGCCGCAGGCAATATATACCTTCTCCGCGCCGGTAAAGTCACTTAGCATGGCACAGAACCTTACAAAGCGCCGAAACGATCTCCGCGCTGGCGCCGCCGTAGACCTCCAGGGAGGCGTCGCCGATTCGGACGCTGGCGACCAGATCCGTTTGCTTCTCTGCGGCGGTCGGCTGCTTTTCGTCTGCCGGCGGAGGAAGCTCCGCGAACCTGGGAGATGCGTCTGACATCTCCGCCTGCTGCTGCGTAAGCATAGCGGCGAAGACCTTCTTCTGCCAGTTGTAATAGGTCTTTGGCTTGACGTTGTGCTCTGCGCACCAGCGGGTCACCGACATCCCGCTGCTGCGGCAATCCGCCACGCGCCGGCTCCACTCCATGAGGTTTTGCTGCGCCCGCGTACCGCGGATGGTAAGCTCTCCCATGATGATCCCTCCATGTCTATGAGACTCCCTGGCAGTCTATGGCACTCCCAGTCACAAATGCAGGGACTCCCATAGACTCGCATCGACTCGATGGAAGTCTATGGAAGCCCCGCTCCATTTTCTCATATTCGGAGGGCTACTTCAACCCGCCCGCAGATTTGACGCTTACCCAGAAAGCAAAACCGCGCCACGGCGACCCAAATCGGGTCGCCGCAGCGCGGGATTTGTATTGATTATAGTATCAGTCGTCATTTACTAAAGCACGTTTGCGTTTAGCCCGTATGCCAAAGAATGTTCCAAGGCCGCCTGCAAGAACCACAAAGCCCAGTATAATCCACAGCGGGATCAGACCGATATAAATGTTTGTAACCTCCTGGATGTTGTTTGTATTGCCGGCTAAATCGCGGAGTACAATACCTATGTTGTGCAAGCCTTCACCGAGCGTAAAGGAAATGGTACGCTCCTCTCCGGAGTATTCAAAGGGGATCGCGACCTTGTTGTCATAAATTGCACAATTGGCGATATCCAGTTCCTCGCTGATATTTTTCAGCGTTATGGTTCTGTCATCATTTCCAAAGAACCACTTTAGAGAGTGAAAGTCTTCCGGAAGCTCACAGGTCGGGATGATGTTGTCGATGTGAATGATGCCAAGATCGATCCGGCTGTCCTCATTCCGGACTGTCAGGACGAGGTTTGTGTCGGCGTCTTCGGGGTATAAATTGCCAAGCTCACTCAACTTCACCTCATAAGTATAAGCATCCATACCATATTCGCATGACTCCGTATCGGTCAGACCTCCAATGATATGTTCCTCACCGTTGCTGTCCCGGATCAGTATCTCAGCCTCCATACCTGGCACACCATAGACCATAACGGTAACGTCCTTAAGATTATTGGGGCGGAGGCTGATAGGATTAAGATCCTTGTCCTCAAAAGAGAACAGGCCGGTACCTCGGTCCTGATCGCTGTCCTTGATGTAGGCAATCATGTCGTTCTCAACGATTCTGACGTAGGTGTTGACAGAGGTTGCACTGGCGTTGCCGGCAACATCATAGGCCGTCAACTTGACATTATAGATACCGTCCTTCTCAAATCCTTCCAGAGTAAATGCATCACCTTGAACAGTGCCTTCACTCAGCACTGGGATCATTTTAGGCCATGCATTATGGTCGGAATAGTCTAAGATCCAAGTAGTGAGCTGATAGTCGATGTGGTCAATATGGAGATCGCTGTAAGTGACTGTCGGTGCCGGATCGTTGACTCTGGCGGCAGTGTAGATTTCACAGAATTCAAGGTCTTCCGGCTTGACAGGCTCACCCCTGCGCATAGAGAGCACCGGCGCAGTCTTGTCAATCTCAAACTGAACTGTACTGAATGGACCTTCCGAATCTTTCCGGCCAGCCTTATCCACCGGATCCAGGAGAACCTGGTAAATCGCGTCGTCCTCAAAGGTATAGCGGAAGGTATGGGTGTCGCCCTCAACCCTCCAGGGAGCGGATCTCAGCACGGTATCCGTGATATCCTTGCGCCCGCTCTCGCTTGCGGTCGTTCCGGCCTCCCACCGATAGATCCTCAGGCCAGAGGTCGTCGGATCAAAATTATGTTCTCTGATCTCAATCTCAACCGTTTTGGTTTCACTGCTGTTGAAGTTGTGATTCCTGGAGCTGTCTTCAAATTCTGTGAAGTTCGTTTTGACGTCTGGGTTTGTCAAGTCAATGACAAACTCTTTCACATTGTCGCCAAGATATGTGATTTCGGCGTTACGATTACCGCGGTCCGTACCGCTCATGTCAAACTTATAATCGCCCTCTTTAAAGTCAATTGTCGCCTTATGGACGTTGGTATTGCCCTCCTGATTGAATCCGAAGGCGGGAATAGCGCCAAAGGTGTTTTGAATGTTGATGAGGATCCGATTCGCGTCAAAATTCCGTTCGGTAACGCTGATTGTGGCTGTGCGCGGCTCGTCGTAGTAGATTCCGTTGTTGCTGCCTCCTCCTGTGAAAGTCACAGTGATAACAGGGGCAGTCATATCTACCGTAAAGGTCTCGCTGCGGACGTCACTTCGCCGGTTGTTGCTTCGGTCGAGTGCGTCCACCACCAGCGTGACGTCGTTGTCGTCCTCAGAATAGGTAAAAGTCCTTCGGACTTCTGTAACCAAGTTCTGATCCATCGTCGTTACGACCCAGCCATCCCCCAGCGTATCGCCCGTTCTGACGCCGGTATTCGGGATATATGTAACAGTGTGTTCTGTCGGATGGAGTTCCGCGTTCTGCTGCCAGCCCAGTTCTTTGATGCCCGAGGCAGTATCTCGAACTATCACCGTCAGACTCGTTGTCTCAGTAAACAGACGATTTCCTACTGCATCCTGATAGGGCGTCGAGTTGTTCGTCACAATTTCAATGGTGGGCGTTATCTGATCGACGATCATGGCCTGGGGCTGGACCTCCTGAGATCTGTTGTCTGCGTAATCAAAGCTTGTGGTAAAAATCTGGCCCTTGAACCCGGCTGGAATAGTCAAGAAAGCCTTTCCGCCATTGATTTTCGCAGTCTCTGTCCGCTCTTCCACCAGTTTACCGTCCTGATAGGAGACCAGTCGGTAGGAAAGGTAATTCAAGCCGGCACTGGGCTCTGCATCACTGGTATAAACTGTAACGGCAAAATCCGTCTTGAAATAAAAGCCGTATTCCAACTGCTCAATAAACTGGTCTGTTCCGGTCTCCCCATCAGATGTCACCGGATTGAACTCATAACGGTCAACCGTTGGGCTGACACGATCCAAAACAATCAGATTGGATGTGAACGGGGTCATTTCGTTCCCGGAACGGTCTACGTAGTCGATGGTAATCTGATAGGTGCCGTCGTTCTTCAGATGGACCACTCCAGTCCAGAGGTTCGGAGCGTTCTCGGCGTCCTTTCTCTCCCAGTCAACAGTATAGAGCAAACCGTTGACCTTCACGGCCAGCCTCGGATCCTGCGGCATCTCGTCCTGAGGATCCCGTTCCGGGGGAATCTGGTCCTGCGGGTCGAAATTGGCCTCCTCTATCTCAATTGTGACCGGAATGTCCGTATCGGAACTGTGGTTGTAATACAGGATATAATCGACACTATCAGCCAGGGCTTTCTCGTCAAATTCCACCGCCGCCATAGAGCCTTTCTGGCGGACCTGCTGGGGCTTCTCATAGGTCACGGTGCGCACAGGCGCGATCGTATCCACTACGACAATTGTATCCTTGACCGGGATCACATTGCCGTCCTTGTCGATTGCATCGCCATCGCCGTTGTGAAGTTCGCTGGTATTGCCTGCTTTATCGGTGGCAGTGAACGTAAGGCTGCCGCGATACTGGCGGTATTCATCCGCCGTCAGTGTGAAGTGCCCTGTTGCAAGAACACCACTCTCATTATATTCCACACCAATCTGGATTGCCCCGCTTGGCAGTTCCATACTTTCGTCTCCGAGACTGTAGGTGTTCGCCTGCGGCTGATAGTAGACGTTGAAATGGTCTACACCGGCAGTCACGTCTTCGGCTGTGATTGTAATCTCGACCTTGGGATTATAAAAACCAAGGCTGAGGACCTCTAACATGATATTGACGGCAGAGGTATCGTATTGAATGGTCAGATTTTGCGGCGATGTTTTATCGACAGTAAAGGGAACTGTCTCCTGATAAGTGCCAGTGTTGGTCGCTTTGTCCACGCAGGTGATTGTGAAGCTGTAGATTGCATCTTCTTCAAAGGTCAGCTCGGGGGACAGATACACGATGTCATCATCTGTCGTCCAGGTCCCCACCTGGAGGGTTTGTTCCAGGGCCTTTCTCAGCTCCTCTTCGTTGTCCAGCGGCTTCCCGGTCAGGTCCACCGCGGAAAAATCGGAAATGTAGACCTTCGCGGGATTGAAGTTTGCTTCTTCGATACGGACGATTGCGGTTCTTGTGCGATAGGCAGAAAGCCCCGCTTCGGTGGTTTTGGGCGTGTAGGAGACCGTAATGACAGGGTCCGTCTTGTCAATTATATGCTTCAGGGAGGAAAAGGTCACGTCCTCCGAGAGAAGCAGGTATTGCGCGTTATCTGTGTCGTCAACGGTGTCCCTTTTGATTTGATAATCCGGCGCATAGAGATAAAGCGTATATTCACCCTCAATATCGGGCGTCGTGATCTCTGCCTTATAGCATGCCTCCCGGTTCTGCTCCTCGTCTGCCGCAACAAATACCCATTCCACGTCTTCCGGTGAGGCTTCGTTCAACTGAGCGGTAATCTCATCATACCGGAAATCTCTGTTAAAGGCATAAATCGTAAACGTGATCGGTCCGTTGTGATAAACCTCTGTCTCTGTATAATCGGCATCCTCATCTCTGCTGGTCTCCAACTCAAGCCGTTTGATGGTGCTGTCTTGCATTTCTCCTTCGTTTCCGGCAATGTCAATTGCGGTCACATACAGAAAACGGTCAGAAGAATAAGGCCATGTTGCAAAATAATTCCAATCGCTACTGCTTGGGAACCGATAATCGGCGTTATTGCCGTGAGCTTCCAGGTAATCTGTATATCCGTCTTTAAAATACAGCTTGAAGCATTCTACCTCATTGTTGTCTTCCGCAGTGAAACGGATATGCACATGGTTTTCTCCGTTGATCTTATTCATTGAGGGTTTTGAAGGCGCCTCGTTGTCCAGCTTGTAATATAGGTCATACATCGGAGAAACCTCGCCAGTAGCGGAATCGACCAACTCAAAATAGACGCGGCTGCCTTGTCCCCGGGTCTGTTCAGTCACTTCCAGTACAGAAGCTGCTTCTGTTTCCCCGGAAAGCCGGATCTTATCATAAACACTGTTGGAAGCAGGCTTGATGGTGAACGGATTTTCGCAATTATACCAATTGTGTATATTGATATTATACCATTTTTCATAAACGACGCTATAATGGTTATTCGTGTATGTGTAGGAAGATGAGGTTGTATAATCGTACTCTGAATTCTGTCGCGGGGAAATAACATAGCTTGTTTCCTTGCTTGCAGCGATGTAATGGAGATCGTCGCCGGGCTCATAGGTCACTTTGATCTGATAAGTCCCGCTCTTCAGATGTATGGAAGAAAACGTAGCGGAACCGTCGGAAAGGTCGATCGTTTCAGTCGTATCCTGATCCGCCACAGTGATTGTGACTTTTCCCGTCGGCTTTGCAAGCGTTTGAAGCTGACGTTCATGATGAACTTTTGCGGTCACCTTGAATCCGCTCGCCTGGAACTGGCTTCCGCTGGCCGGGTTGAACTGCAGGTCGATCACCGGGTCAGCGGGAGAAAGACTCTCCAGCGTAAATGAGTCTGACGAAGGCTCCATGTCGTCCATGTACAAATCCGAGGAAACCGTGCAGGTATAGGTCCCACAATCCTCCGGGAGCAGGTGGTCGATTTTCAGCTCAGAGTCGGTCTTCCCAAACAGCGTATCGCCGTCTTTGCTCCAGGCGTAAGAAAAGCTTCCCTTTCCTTCGACCTCTGCCTTGAGAATAAACTCCGCACCGTAGACGGCGTCGCTTTTCGTAGTGATCTCCACAGAGACGGCATCGGCGTACAACGTATAATTCTTATGTACGTTCTCGTTATCGACAGTGACGCTGATCGTGTTATTTTCTAACTCCACGTATCCGTCGGGAACTGTAATCGTAAACTGATATTCACCGTCCAAAAGGCTCTCAAAGCTGACATTTCCGTAGTTGTCTGAGTATTCGGTATCGCCATTGTTCTCGGCCTTAACGCTCGCACGAACTGCACCCGTGCCGTCGAGGGCTGCCTCTATAGCGACTACTGGCGCTTCCTCCGGCTCCATTTCTTCCACGGGTTCAGCGGGAGCCATCGGCTCCATCGTTTCCATCGACTCCGAGGTTCCAGTGGGCTCTGTGGGTTCTGTCGGCTCGGTGGGTTCCGTGGGTTCTGTTGTCACGATCGGCTCCGTGGATTCTGAAGGCTCTGGAGGTTCCGGTTCCTCTTCCGGAGCGCCAGTCATCATCACTTTCACACCCGAAACACCCTGGCCTTTTCGGTCGCGGAAGGTCATTGTGACTGTATGGCCGTTTTGTCCGGGCTTGGCGTATACAAGGACCGACGCCAACGGTGCCACCAGACCGGCAATCAGAACCGCAGACAATAATACAGCCAAAGCCTTTTTGTACGGCAGCCGCATGACGGCAGCGATCAGTTTCTTATTCATGTTCTTTCTTGCTCCTCTTATTAATGGAATTACAGTTTGCGCAGCGGATCCATTGATAGTTCTTTCCATTTAGAACGGAATGCACGGCCAACAGCGTCAAAAGTATGGAGATTGCGGGGAAAAGAATAGCGTTTTCTTTTCCATAGAGCCTCATTGTACCAAAGCTGATAATCCCCAGAAGCAGCAGCACATCCACTGTCGCTGCCTCCGGATTTTGAAAAAACCTGAAAATACCGGGTCGTCCCCGCTCCTCCCCCTTTCCACTCGCAGCGACGATCCTCTTCCGAAGGCGGTCAGCACAGAGCAGCGTGGCCGCCGCCAGTATCCCAGTCATCCAGAATCCTATGCCCAGGACAACCAATGGGGTACTGGAACCAGCCATTCTCAGGGAAGAAGCCCATGGCATGGCAGATACACTTCCTGTAAACAGAAGCAGAAGCACTACGGACAGCCAAAACAACTTTTTATAGGTGCGGTTGTCTTTTTTGTTCATTTTATCCCCAACTGTTTCTTTTCCTGAGCCAAAACTATACCATAGTTCTGGCTAAATTTTGTTTTCGCTGAAGAGCGCTTGTATTTATGGAAATACATAAGGAAACCCAGCAGAAAACTTAAAACCGCGCCAAATAGGCAAACAAACAGCGGTATAATAATCCAGGGGGAACTCGCCTTCAGGTTCAGGGTGTTCTCAATTCCGTTATAAATTCCTGCTAGAGACAGTACCGCATACAGAAAGGCTACAAGCAGAAAACCGCCAATGAGGCAGAAACCAAAGGGGATCAGAATATACTGGAGTAACAACGGGAGCCGATTCAAACATTGTTTGATTTTCTTCATAATCTGTCACCCTCCAATCAATTCTTAATGTCTTGCAGACTGGCTCTGATTTCACTTTTGTCGCAGCCCTTGCTCTCGGCTATTTGTCCGCAATACAGGTCCTTATCCAGAGCGTTTCTTAATTTAATGATGGCATTGTGAAACTCCCTTTCGTCTTTCAATTCCATCAGGGTATCATAAGCTGCGATACGTCTTTGCACACTGTCCTTTTCAGCCGTTGCTACATCCACATCGTAAATCGCCTGCGCCAACCGAGAGCCGGTGCTATTCGGGACCTCCCCCAGCTTTACAACCTCGATGGAGATTTCCTTCAGCTTTAAGGAATCAGCGTTTTTCATGATCTCATCCACACGGTCAGCAGTCACATTAACATCGCCAGTTTTCAGGAATTCGACCAGAAGAGCTGTTTCATATTCGGAAATATCCGTGCTGCCTGTATTTTGATAGGTGAACTTCGCAATCGAATCATATACATCACTTTTCCTTGCTGCGGTCGCGGAGTCCATCAACTCTCTTGCAACACTTTCCATGCGGTAGAACTGTGTATCATTATAGTATTCGGTGTCAAGCATTCTCCACTTTTCCTGTGCGACCCGATAGGCATTCTTTTGATAGGCAATAAAGATGCCAAGGAAAACAATAAAAGCGCCAAGCAGACCACCGCCCAGCTTAAATGCTCGTCTGACGCGTGTGTTCTCCTCCCGAATAATCGTCGGAGTTGAGTTGATAGTAATGTCCAACTCCTTTTTGATCTCGCCGTAGGTATGATAGTAATCCGTATTCTTGCTGTCACGATAATCGCCATTGCGCCGACGCATACATTTTCTGAGGATCGCATCCAGCTTCTCGTGATAATAGACAGATGTGCCGCTTAAATCGCGGCCGAAGTAAACACCGTCGTCCATAAAATAATGCAGATAAAATGCCGCTGGGTCTGCAGAAAACTCTGTTGTTTGTGTCGCAAGCTCAAAAACATTCAAGCATTCCCAAAAAGTCGCGCCAAATGAGAAAATATCGCTCTCAATAGACATGATGCCCTTCTCAAAGCTCCCGCGGAAAGGGAAGACTGAGCCTTCCACCGCATCGCAATAGCATTCCGGAGCCGCATAGCCTTGGGTACCATACTGGAACTGCGTCTGCTTTCTTTGTTCTTCCCGCTCTTTTCTCCGTTCCTCATCCTCGTTTTCAGAAGACTCAAGCAGACGATAGTCTACCGCAGAAAGCGTACTGTGGGCTGCACCGTCCAGGGAGGCAATGCTTCTGGAGCGCCCAAAGTCAATCAGGACAAGCTCTTTGCCATAGCGTGTAACCATGATGTTGTCTGGCTTTATATCCAGATGCAAAACCAACTCCTGCTCCGAAACAAATTGAAGGATTTCGCAGAGGTTCATCATAAACTGGGTAATCTGATTCTGATATTTCAGAATATTGTCATAATGATATCGATCTAATACACGTTTTTTTTCTTCCTCTGTATACTCTGGAAAGCTAATCTTGCGCGAAACGCCATTGTGTGTCTCCTTTATACGGCGGAGCTGCCAATATTCCTCTTCGCAGTACTCTTTCAGGTTCCAACCGTCGATAAACTCTTCCACTACGCAGAAGAAAGTTTGGTTTCGGATCGTAATCGACCGTTTGCCATATTCGCACGGGAGGACAAAATCGCCAAGATCCTCAATCACATCGTCAATTTTAACAATTGACCTACACTCGCGAAGCTTCTCAAAGATTTTCCATTCCTGCTCCTTAAAGCGTTTAAGACGGTCGATTCTCTCACCGTTTTCAAAGGCGAACCTTGGTTTGAATTTCAGCACACAGGAAAAGCGCAACTCGCTACCCTGCTTGATCTTCATTCCTTTGTAGACGATGCTTTCCGTACCAATCGCAATAAAGCCATCCTGATTGATACCGTGCGTCGTGTCAACTATATAAGTGTATTGTTCACCGTACAGTTCCTGTTTCATTTGTACCCTCACTTAGCGCTGCTGTAAATCCAGCAGTCGGAAAATTGATTCTACGGAATCAGGCTTGAGCTCGAAAAGCTTTTTTATGACCTTCCGATCCCTTTTCTGCTCTGTTTCATCCGCAAAGTTCGTAACATCAGCCATATGGTTCCTCCTGTTGCACCGGTTTTTCTCTACAGCTTTATTCTGCCATTAGACTGTTTGTGTACTCAGCAAGCTGGGTGTCCATTTCATTGTAGTTTGAAATGATGCCGCTCAAGACTTCTTCGTTGATGCTGTTGAGGATATCTTCAATGCCTCCTATGTTCTCCAGAATATGGCTGGACTCCAGTTCATAAGCATCGGCACCTTCTCCCTGCCATTTTTTCAGAAGCGTAGAGTTAATGCGTTCAAACTCTTTTTTTATGTTTTTGAATTCGGTAATTGCGCTTTCGCTGTTAGAAACAAAAGACTCTAAAATTCCGATATCGGCTGATACAAAGCCGCCTGCCATATATATCCATCCTTTCTCCAATTAGGTTTCATTTTCTTTAATAAACTTGATTTTTTTCAACTCATCTGCCGTGACATCATAGAAATACCCGTCGCCTGGCTCGCAGCGGGCATAGTCCTCCTTGAGTTCCTTGACATCCATATTCCCAAAAACGGATTTTTGACCGCGATCAGAGACAAATTCTGCAATGTTGTCCAGCAGGAAAGCAAGCATAAGCTTGTCATTTAACAACTGCGTTCTGTCAGCTTCAGAGAACTTCTGGATATCAGAGAAGATAAAGGCAATATGTTGCTCCTCCGCAACATTATTGAACTGCTGCAAAGCGTATTCCAGAAAATACCGATTCTCTCTTGTTGGGCTATACAACAACTTGGATTGAATCACGAAAATTGTTGGAGGCTGCTTTTCTCCGGAGCAGTCGGGAATCAGGCTGATTTCCTTGCTCATACCCATTCCGCTCCCAGCAATACCATAACATCCGCTGACCGCGCTTTTTTCCCATCCAAGATAATTCTCATGCATATAAGCGTAGAGCTGCTGGATCGGTGTCCGCTTCACCTTACGCGCCATTCCATCCTTTGGTATCCATTCCGTCTCGACATTCTCGCTGAAGATAACCATCTCAGCCGGATTTGAATGCAGTTGAAGATGTTCCTCTGTCACCTGCTTTCGTCCATCGTCCACCAGAACAAGCCGCAATTTCGGAATCACTTCCGCCGACCCGTTCAAGATTAAGCGTAGCAGGTTAGTTTTTCCAAATCCGCGTTTCCCGTAGATTCCGATAAAGTAGCTCTTTGACAAATCAAAGGCTGCTGGCATAAACTCAACATAGTCCAGGCCAACAGAAATCTCCCCAGGTTTCAACTTTGCGCTCTCTCCACCCTGTTCCAGGAGCTTCTCATAATCCTTACGGGTAAGCTCCTTGGGAAAGGTCCGGTATTTTTTTACGCACTTTCTGAAAACCAGTTCTGTGCTGTCAAACCCAAATTTCGTATTAATTTTCTCGCGGAAGTCTTCTTCTGTGTTCGCATTTTCCGGGCGGACCATATCCCGTTTTTCATCAAAATATGGCGTACAGCACTGAAACTCATAGGGTAGATTCTGGCGAAAGCTTCCGGGTGTGTTGGGAATCTTTACGGTAACATTCGCATACCCGTGACCGGGACCGTTTCCGATTACGCCGACCTTTTCATTGAATATCTCCAAGTACTTGTCATGAGGCATATCAAATACGATCTTTTGCTTGAACGCACTCATATAAGAGTTCAATCCCTTATTGTCAGAAGCTGTGACCACAAGCGTAATGCCCTTCGACAGGCCATCTCGACAAAGCTTTGCGAGCTTTTCCTGATAGGTTGTATAGCGGGGCTCGTCCAAAAACGCGTTCAAATTGTCCACCACAAACGTGGTATGTGTGAGTTCCTTTTCGCTTTCTGGATAATTGGTGCCGTTCAAGGCCTGAATATTGCTCTTCAAGATGCTTTCCAGAATCTTGAACACTCGCTTGACGTATTCCTCATTGGAGTTGTCAAAATATGCTGCAACCAGCGGAAAATCTTTATAGGATGCAAGCGCACCGCCAAAATCCAGAATAAAAATCTGTTCCTGCTCTACAGTATATTGCTTGTGCAGGATATTGATCAATGTTCTCAGCAGGGTCGTTTTTCCGCTCATAGAAGACCCCAGAACAATGACGTTGGAATCCAGCAGATTGATTTGAAACAGTGGTTGACGCTGAATAATCGGAATGTCAAACTTACCCAGGGTACAAACCATTTTTCTTTCGTTCTCGGCCATATCACATTCTCCAATCTGTGTTGTCTACGATCCTGGAGGCAAGCGGCGGGAGGAAGATTTGAAGCGGCTTCTTTACGCTGTCATCTTTTCCCATCTCGATAATAGTGTTGACAACAAAGGCAAGTTGCGTATCGTTATCGTTGATGTTTTCGCGCTTCTTTTTCTCGCTGTAATTATCCTTATTGGATTCATAAAATTTCGGGTCGAAGCGTCCGGAATTTGGGACCTTGGATACGACTACAGGGTCTTCGATGCTCTGGTTCTTGTTTGCGCCGGTATAAGCCGACTGGAAATACTCAAAGCGGGAGCCCGTGCCAACCAGCAAATAAGCACGCCCGTTCAATGGCATCGTAGGCGCGGCTGCAACCGGAGAGCCCAGCATTTCTTTTGATGCCTGCTTGGTAGCCACCTTAAGGCAGATTCTCGCCTTCGAGTTAACGCGGATATCGTCAGTGATTGCGCCTTCAATATTCTGGGAGACCAGAATGATGTGGAAGCCCAGCGTTCTGCCAACACGCGCAATGGTGGTAATCTCCGCAATAAAGTCAACGTCGTTGCTCTCATTGGAGAACCGTTTGAGCTCTGTAAACTCATCGACCACAAGCACCAAATGCGACAGTGGGGTCAGCACCGCATTTTTATTTTCGAGTGCTTCTCTTTGCTTGTCGTTTAACTTCTTTTTCGCTTTCTCAATACTTTCTGG
This sequence comes from Oscillospiraceae bacterium, assembly GCA_017429325.1. GTDB lineage: Bacteria > Bacillota > Clostridia > Oscillospirales > Oscillospiraceae > JAFRPC01. The sequence continues at coordinate 59,225 of JAFRPC010000055.1, forward strand.
GTCTTCTCCTGCCGCTATTTTCTCCTGAATGCTGATGATTGTCCTGTATGCCCGCATATAGGCGTCCACATTGTCCACGCCAAAGCTCGTCAGCAGAAGTTTTCTGCGCTTGATTTCTGCATTGAGCGCTTCCAAGAATCGCTTCAGCATATAAGCAGCGGAGGTTCCCTCGTCCTCTCCGGCTGTATCAGTAACAACACCTACGCAATGCGGCAAATTACCCAGGCGGTCTGAGAAACCGCCGCCTTTCATGTCTACCAGCATCAGGTTCAAATCAATCGGCTTGAACTTCATGCAAAGGCCAATCAAATATGTAATGATGGTCTCAGATTTGCCGGAGCCTGTAGTACCAGCTACCAGCATATGCGGTCCGTCCGCTTTTTCATACAGGTCCAACGAAACTGCTCCGTGCTCATTTTCTCCGATATTGACCCTCAGGTTCCGCGTAACGTCCTTATTGTTCTTTTCTTTGTCATTTTTGGGTTCGCCATTCCAGTTGGCGTCAATCAATGCCGCAACATCCTCTTCGTCCTTTATCCCGTAGAGCTTGAACAGCGTTACCATACTGGGCACTTTGCCGTTCTCCGCAATTCGAGTGTAGTATATCGCACTGAGCTGGCGGAACGCAAGCTCAAAATGTTCCTGTAGATCCTTCGAGTCGTTAAAAATAAATTCGTTCTCGAAATGCTTATACTCGATCAACTTGTCGGTCGTGCTGGCTCTTGCCTCATTCGCATTCCGCTGGCCGGAGCGATTCTGCCCGGTTTCGCTGAGCATGTTCAACGTCGATCTGCTGAGAATATTATAGCGAAGACTGCATTTGCGCTCCTTGTCATTGTTTCTTTCAATTTCCACAATATTGCCGCAGTATTTTGGCAGCAGATCCTTTTCCGGCTGTACAAAAATGAAGGTCAGGCCGTTCTCATTGACATAGGGCTCGCCTTCCTTTGGGACCTCAGGAAGATATTTTGAGAAACCGGTTTCCTTAATCTTGTAGTCGTGCAGCACAACACATACGATTTGAGTGACCTTCTGGGGACTGGCGTCTTCGTCTTTCTTTTCCTCGCTTCTCTCCTTCTCTCGTCCGTTCATGATGCTCAGAAGCTGACCGAATACAATGCCCGCACTGTCCTTGTCGAAAACGAACTGTGAAACACCGTCCAGAAGCTCATTGGCGTGGGGAAGATTCTTGTAATACCGCAAAAGGCTGTCCTGCTTCGCAATGTCTTCCTCGGGGTCGAAGAAAAACACAAACTGCAAGTCCTCCGGAGAATGGTAATATGCTAATTCAAATATCATGTGCCGAATGAAGTTCTGAGACATCTCTGCTTCCTTGGACACAACACCTAAGGCGCCGCAGTCACGCAGGTCCAGCAACAGGGGTGGCTTCATGCGCGGCCCTTGCTCCTCGCTCTGCATTGCTCTGGGTTCCTCATTCTCAACTTCTGTATTCTGCTTTTTCTCTTTGCGTTTCAAGAGTCCTGAGAGATCCATCTTGCGCTTTTGTGCGGTCTGTGTTTTAGATGACTGTACCCTCTGCACAATGTTTTGTTTTCTACCAGGGTCGCTACGCAGATAATGAAAACCGATGACGTTGTTGTTGTCTTTCGGGTCAACACCCTTGTTAGCAAATACGCTGGGAAGATCTGTCAGAAGCTGCTTGTTTTCATTCTCAAATCTGGCTTCCTCCTCTGACAGCGTCTTTTTTCGCTTTTCCTCCGCCTTGGAGGGTGCCATGATAACAATCTCGTCGCCTTTCTTTACGTAATAGACTTCGTCAATAATGTTTTCCTTAAACTCGTTTTTGATCTCAAACAGCGGCTCAACCTCATCAGACGGCCCCAGCGTCACGCGCATAAAATCGTTATCGTTTTGCGAGCGAGAAAAAATGGAACCGTCGATCCTCGCCGTATTCTTAAACAGGATATCCATATTGGGATAAGTACTGTTCAGGTATTTGATATCACTGTCCTGCCATTCCTTGATTCGTGCGATGATTCGTTTGATATAGTTTTCGTAATTGGTCTTCCACTCTGCAAGGTTCACCTTGTAGTCGCTACGCTTTTTCAAAAAATTGTAGGTAGCAGTAAAAACGCCAACGACAGCCATCGCAACGGACATCATCAACATTGTATTGCCCATTCCGGAGCTGCTGCTGGATTGGGTCATAAGAAGTCGTGCGCCGAGCATACCGCCAGAAGAAAGCAGTGTCGGGATAAGCACATCCTTATAAGAAGTTCTTTCTTTCTTTGGCATCTCCCCGGCGGGAAGAATCTCAATAACCGAGGGCTCTATTACGTTCAGTCTTCGGGTGCTGATATTGTACTCCAGTGTATCATCACGCTTCAGGATATAGCTGTTTTCCGGCTCAGTAAACAGCGCAACAGTATTGACTGCCGGGTCCATCGTGAACAAAAGGCAACTGGACGTCACAAAGCCCAGCGTATGCAGAGATTGCTCAAAAATTGGCGCATCATCTACTTTCTCGGTAAAGTCGATCACACTGTGTTTGCCTCTTGCGGTATAGAGCACCTGTAGCTGCTTGCGGCGCTTTAGATATTCTGTGAGCAACGCCAAGAGATGTTCCTGACTTGGATTCTTTTCCAGGCCATAAAAGAATGCCTCAATCAAGGCTCTCAGAGAAATGCTTTTCAGCACAAGGACAGATATCTCTTCGTTGAAGTCGTCCCCGATAAACCTTGCGGATACCATAATTTCATTGTTTTTCATGCGATTATTCCTTTCTCTGGACCAACTTCAAAATTTCGGCAAGCTCTGCTTCATCCACTTTTACGCGATCAACTTGAATCTTCGGCAGTTCAACAGACATCGACGCAGCTTCCTTCACGGCTTGAACTGACGCGGCAATAGCTGCAAGCCTCTCCGAGACAGGGGGAATATCGACCTTCGGAGTCTCAAGCAGATTCGATTTCTCAAAGGACAGCTTCGGGATTTCCGGTTTGACAATTTCAACTGGCGGAACTGTCTGAACTGGGGGCAGGTCAATCTGGATTTCCGGAATCTCGGAAAGCTCCGGAACCGATATGGTTGGGTTTTGAAGCGCAACAGTCTCTGACACGCGGATTTCCGGAAGCTCTGTCAGGTTCGGCAGATTTTGCAACACAGGCGTCTGCACCGCAGGAACCTCCGGCATCCGGAGATCAGGAATATCCGTTCGTTTCGGCAGAGAATGCAGCACAGGTGTCTGCACTACAGGAACCTCTGGCGTCTGGAGCTCTGTTATAGTAGGTGTTGGTACGGATACCTGCGGAAGTGCGTTAAGCTCCGCATGGAAGGCTTTAATCTTCGGCGCTTCCACTGCGGGAATCGAAATCATGGCAGGCTTCTGTACCTGAACTGCTTCCTTCATCTTAACGCTGATTCGCTCTCCATCGATTTTGGGAAGCTCAACACTGTCCAGCTCCGGTGGAACGATTTGAGGCGGTTCATAAGCGCTAATTTCCGGAATCTGAATCTGTACAGGTTCCGATGCGGAAACCTGTACCTCCGGTATCTCCATTTTGAAGGGCTTCATCTCAGGTAAGTGCACCTGAATTGGGTCCGGCACAGAAATCGGATCCAGCGTCCGGGCCACAAATTGATATTTCGGAACAGCCGGAACGAATACCTTCGTTCTCGTGAGCTGAGGATTTTCAATGTGAATGTCGGGGATCTCTCCAATTGTCGTGTTGATTACCGGAATGCCGTTAACGGACATCATCGGCGCAACATACTCCGGCAGCTTCGGCACTTGAATATTTGCGGATAGCTGTGGAGCATTTACCGCGATTTCCGGCGCATGAATCTCCGGCGCTTCTTCAAGGCTGATAACCGGTATAGGCTTCAGAGTTGGCCGTACCTGAGGAAGCTCCATTTTTTCATAAGCCTCCATTTGCTTTACAAATGCTTCCCGCTCACGGTACAGCTTCAATTGCTTTTCATAGCGCGTTTTTTCTTCCTCGGTCAGAAGATCAATCTGCTCCTGTGTCAGGACCTTGAACGCCATATTTCTTCCGCCTTTCTATTTGTTACTTGTTCAGTCAATCCGATACCCGCCGCCAGGCAGCGGGTATCGGACATGTACTACTTAGGATACGATTACTTGGGAATGCTGTCAGCCAGCGCCTGATCGGTCTTAATAAAGTTCTCTTTATTTGAGGTAATCAGTTCCTGTAGACCCTTAATTGCAGCAGGGATATCCTTTACTACCAGATCCTCATATTTGCTCTTGAAAAATGTAGCCAAGGCTTCCTTGGTCTCACCTTCCATCGGGCCAATCGCGGCATTGAAAGCAGTGACAAATGCATTGCCAGCCTTCTCGGCGGAACCGCTCAGCGTTTCAAATGAACTTGCCGCGGAATCCATCATTGCGACTACAACTTTACAATCTGCCATTTTTTATTTCCTCCTTACTGCGCAGTCTGTGCGGACTGCATGTTGCCTTCACTGACCTTTTCATCAACGCCTTCCGCAGTCGTAAATCCATTTTTAATGCTTTCGCAGAGGTCTGTCAGCTGCTTGAGCATTGCTTCCAGGTCGGTGGTCAGTAACGTATTGATTTTGTTGGAATAGAACGTACTGAAAGACTCTGCTGCGCTTCCGACATAGCCCTTTCCGACCAAGCCGGAAACTGCCCCACTCACGCTTTCGTTGATTCCGTCAATTGCCGTTTTGTAATCGGAGATTGCGGTTTGGGCATTCGTCAACATCTGGGCTGCAACATTGATGGTTTCTGCCATAAATAGTGTCCTCCTTTTGATTTTTTACTGAATGCTGCTGTTGAGCTCTTCAAATTTTACAAAAACGTCCTTGTAGTATCCGGTCCCGATAATCTGATTCAAGGTCGAAGAAGTATGCTCTACGACTGCCAGAAGATCGTTAATGGGCTGCAGTAAGACGTTTGTTGCCGTGAATGTAAGCGCGTGCCCCGCTGGGGTGTCCAGGGCTTTCTGCACCGCCTCATAGAGAGACTGCAAATTGTCACGAAGCGCGGTGGTTCGCGTCACCAGGTCCGCCATTTCCTTAGACGCGGTGGTAAAAGCGTTCTCGTCCAAAACGATATCATGTCCCAGCATCACGCTTCAGCCTCCCCTTCTTTGGTTTTCTTTGCTTCGCGAATCTTTTCCATCAGAGGCTCGCGCAACTCTTTGGTCAGAAGGCCGCAGACCGCCTCTGCTTCATCGTACTCTTCCAGGTCCATATAGCACTGGATGCGGAAAGTCACAGCCGCCAAATCCGTCGGGTCCTTAATCATGGTGTTGCGGAAGAACCGGATCAGCTCGCGGTACTTCGACTCCGCCTCAGGGCGTCCCAAAGCCTTGAGTGCATTGGCCTCTGTGTATTTTCCGATGTAGGTATTCTGCGCGTTCTCACTGGACTGCAGGAGCTTGGAATAACGCAGAATCTGCTCGTAGTCCTTCTTCAGTGTATAGGCACCGATAAACAGACGGTTAATCTGGTCCATGTTGTCTTTTGTCGGCTCGGCGTTCTTCAGTTCCAGCTTTGGCTGCTCGGGAGCCTGCTCATCCTCGGGGAGTTCGGTCAGGTACTCACGGTTGCCGTCGAAGTCCGGCTCGATACTCTCCACCAGCTCCTCCAGTCCGTAAGGCCCAAGCTCGTCTTCAATTTGCTGCATGTCCGCTTCGGCCATCTCTTCAATCTCGAACTCCGAGAGCTCCTGGGTCTCGTAAGTCTTCTCCACCACCTCGAAACCGTTGTTGTAGGCGCCAACGGCGTTCTGCGCTGCATTCAGGCAGGCAATGGTCTGGTCCGCCTTTTCCAGCTGCAAATTCAACTCCGCGGCATTGATGTAGGCGTCGATGAGCTCCGGCGCTGTGACCTTCGCGGTCCGCAGAGCCTCTTCGATATACCCCAACGCGGTCTCCAGATGTTTTGTATCCTTGTCCTGACCGTAGCGCTCCACCTCAAGGGTGATCTCGTCGAAGCAGAAGTCCATGCCGATTGTCGCGTATTTTTTCGCTTTCGCCAGTTCCTGCTCCGCTGCCTCCAAACGCTTGGCTTGAATCAGCATCTTAAAAGCCAACTGATAGCCCTTATAGTCCGAGGGAGCCACTAACTTCATCTGGTTGGCGGTGTGGATCCCGTTGCGGATGTCGTTCTTGATGCCGTAAATCACAGCCTTGCGCTGCAGCACATCCATGTCCACACCGATGAGCTGCTCAGACTTGGACAGATTGATCAGCGCGTCGTCGTAGCGGCCCAGGTCAAAGCAGATAATGCCCAGAACGTGATAGAGCTGCATGAGGTTCTCGGGCATACAGTCCAGCTCCTCAGCCTTGGCAAAGGCGCTCATGGCGTTGGCGGTCCGGTTGTTGGTGGCGTAGGCAAAGCCCAAGTCATAGTGCCGGTTGCCGTTGTTGGGGTCGTTCTTGACGGCCGCCTGGTAACTGCGGATGGCGTCGTCGTAGCGCTCCATGGACATGTAGGCGTTGCCGGCGCACTTGTAGGCGTCCGCGTTGTTTGGGTCCAGCTTAATGGCCTCCTGGGCCAGGTTCAGGGCTTTCCCGTTCTGCTGGTTCAAAAACGCCAGCCGGGAATCGGCTAAAAGTTGGTCGATTTGTTGGCTCATACACTATAACTCCATTTCTATTTATAGTATCATTTCTAACACAGTGCTTTTTAGATAGTTACTTTTTCTTTGGTTTACCCATCAAAAATCAAGAAAGAAATAAAAAGAGGTTTGCACTCAAACATACTTACTCTTTCATGAAAAGCACTCCAAAACACTCGTACAATCGTAATTATATTTTATTGTTCTGCTGTTTGTTCCTCCATTTCAGCATTTATTTTCAGAATCTCTATAAAGGGTACAACCTTTATGAGCGCTGTAGACAGGTCGCATTCTTTTGCCCATAAAAATGGATAAACTAGAATCCCTTCATGCGTACTCAAATTCTTTAGTTTCTGTTCTATCTCTGCATTCATGAAAGAAGAATAAAAATCAAAAATATTTACATTCGACAACCAGTCTAGAAAGTTTTCCAAGTTCATTTCCAACTCTTCCCAGGCAAGTGTATCGGGCGCATAGTATTGGATTCCTGTTCTTGAAAAAGCAAAGAGGCCTCCAAATACATCATGGGCGAAAACAAACATTTCTTCCGCTATATTATTGTGGAATATATTATTAAATTCTATAATATTCTCATATTCACTTTTTCCAGAGCAAAGAATCCTGATGGTCTTATTAATAACAATAACATCTGCGTGATTAACAATTGTTTCGAGCAAAGTATTGCCCCTAGGAACTTGCTTTTCTCCTATGATCTCAATTTTATTTGGAGAGTGCTTGAATGAAGCAACAATTTCTTTCCAGTCATTATTCATTTCATTTACCTCAATTATCAATAATAAACTTAACTTTTGTACCATCTGGATATGGGCGGAGTTGATGACCCATTGAAGAGCCGGATCCCATATTGTCACTTCCGCTTATTGCACGAACATGCGCACCTGCTCCGCCTTCCTTGAACATTGCCGGAGGATATTCATCCAATTGTTTTCCTGGGACTTTATCATATCCTTTCAATGATTGCGCCCGGTTCTGCTTTGCTCCACCTCTATCAATTGTTAGCTCATCCGGCTGTCCTTCATTAATCGCATCTTCAATATGCTTAGCAGTCTCTGGATACTTACTACGTGAAATGTGGCATTCAGCATTATGAACAAAGATTCTTGTATTGCCTACATAATATGTGTGGAAATCCTTAACATTAATATTGTATACCGCAGTAGCTTCTGCGCTGCTTTCAAAAGAAATATCTTCAATCTTAAGTTGCTTTCTATTGTAACTAACAAGGACATCATCAAGACATAACTGTCCAGCATTAACAAAACCTTTTCCCAAAACAAAGAAGGGGTGGTTATGAGTTGTTGTTATTTCTTCACCATTGACTCTTAAGTGAACTAATTCGGAAACAGTTCTATGGATGGTTTCGAGGACTGACTTTTCCTCAGTCACACCTGTTTCAGGATCTGTTGAAATGACTCTATCCCCAACCTTGATGTTTTCGATTGCAACCAATCCATTCGCTGTTAGCACTAATGTTCCAGCCACAAAGCAGGTTCGATTTTCAGTACCTTTCATATAGCCGCCAGATAAGGCTGCCAGAGCCCCAACGGTAAACTGGAAAACATTATATGCTTTGCTGGAGTGCAATTTGTTGTTCAACTCTGTCAATGGATTGCCTTCAAAGAATACGTCACCCAAAAATGAAAGCGTATCGAAAACACCCATCCCCATGGAAATAATATTTGAGATTTTTGCAACTGCAGGAAGAACCGAATCGAACATTCTCCCAAAAACAGTTCCAGCAAAAGAACACGATCCTCCTAAAAGATTACCAAACGCGGTCAAGCCGCCCATAAATGCGCCTGAAATGGCTCCGCTGATAGCGCCGCTGAATGCACCGTTCTCGAATCCGTCAAGGAAAGATCCACCGTTTCTTGCGCTGTTGATACCGCCGGAGATGCCGCCAATCAAGGCGCCCATCACCAATCCCTTCGCGGCTCCGGCAAGGATCAGGATCGGCCCAGTCGCGGCGCCCCAGGTCACGACAATGACCACAACCGCAACGATCACAAGGACCACCGTAACAATCAGCTTCCAGTGCTCCTTGCACCAATCGCCGACCGCTTCCATGGCGTCGCAGAACTTCTCCCACCCGCTCTTCTCGCAGTCCGGCTTCAGGTAGTCGTATTTCTCATAGAAATCCTTCTTATTCTGGTTGACAGTATCTGCAACCTTTCCGTCGATGCGGACGGTTTCGCTGACAAATTCCTCGCTGTTCTTCCGAAAGTTCTCCAGCGCCTCGATCCGGTTCTCCTGGGTCTGGGTGGACGCCTGAATTGAACTGATGACTTCGCTCAGGTTGCAGATGCTGCTGTCAACCTTCGACGCCTTCTTTTGCAAATCGGAGAGCTCCGTTTTGAACTTCTCAACAGATTTCTTCGCCGCATTAATCAACCCAGGCATTTGGTTTATTTTGCCCGAGTATAAAGCTATTGTAGCCATTCACTCACTTCCTGTTTGTCATATAGTCTGATATGTCTGCGTTATACATTTCCGGATTGAATGTGATTATACGGGTAAATGAACTCTTCATTGTTTTCTGCTGTAACTTTGATTGTTTTGTCATCTACTTGTTCTATTATTCCACCCATACTATTGAATTCATCTCATCAAGTATCCATGTTCTCCATTGATCAGAATCTTCTTCATCAATGCGCTCATTTAAGAATTAAGTGGCTTGCACAAACATCGTCGTCAATATGCTTAACTAATCTTGACCTCTATCCTATTAAATCTTATAAATCCATTTCTATATGCAAGAATCTGAATGTCCACTGTTTCTAATTCAAATAATAGATCGTATCTTCATAATACAGAAGGCATCTATGGTTGAAAAATAGAATCAGCGTATCGGATGGATAGCAAAAGTCCGACCATTTGTTGACAAAGAGATTAGCTGAAACTGTTATAGCACTTTCACGATCATACATTACTGTAATTGAAGCTGTGTTTTCTTTTACCAGAATGCTCTCAAGCATGTATCTTGTGGATTCTTCTTTATCATCCTCTCCCCAACCGCAATTTCCAATAAAAATTGGTAATGTTCTAGATACAATTCTATCAATCATAGTGGTGCACTTTTGAATTATAGGGTTTTCACAGACAGAATCCCACATTTTATTGGCTTTCGCTGAAGTTACTATTTCTATCTCTGATAATTCACTATCTGAAAACTGTGCGTAATTGATGTCAGTAAATCTCCAAGCATATTTAAAATCTTTGATGTTCACTATTTGCCCTCCCAGAAAATATGACCCGCAGATCCATTTTGTTTACCATTGGCCCAATCCTGAAATTTGATATGAGGCATTCCATATTCATTATCAATTGGATGTATTTGATAATTTGATTTTGGAGCATTTGGATCGTAAGTTGGGCTCCGAGTCAAATCAGGTCTTGCTTCATTTATGAGCATTTCTGCATCAGCTTCACTTTGCGCAATAAAATTATTTCCTTTCCCACGTGCCTCCTTCAAATCACTCACAGCCTTCTTCCACGAGGGGCTTCCCTGTTTTTTTACAACAGGGATTTCCTCCTTACCTTTTCCCGTTTCAACTGTTTTTGTGTCATATTCAGCTCCTGCGTTATGAACTAAAATATTATGGTTCCCGACACAATATGTGTGGTTATCCGCAATTTGTAGATTGTAAACTGTTTTTTCCCCATTTTCCATGTATTCAAAGCTTATTTGTTCAACACAGAACACACCACCGGTTAGGTTAACAAGTCTTGCACCAGCAATCAATTTGGCAGCATTCACAAAACCTTGTCCACTTACATAGAACGGGTGGTCTTCAGTTGCTACTATAACTTCGCCATCAACTTTAAGATAAACCAATTTCCTAACTTTTCGAATATACGTTTCGAGAACCGGTTTGTAATCCGTATGCATCGTATCTATATCAATAGAGAGAACCATATCGCCGACTTTTAGTGTTTCAATAGGCTTTAGTCCATCCACAGTCGCTACCAAAGTACCTGCAACAAAGCAGGCTGCTTTACTGATATATCCACCGGAAAATGCCGCCGTTCCTCCAGCAACAAGTTGCAACGTGTTATACCATTCATGGGAGTGTGCTTCTTGGTTAAGCTCAAAAATGAGCTTGCCCGCATTCGGGTCAACCAGGTTTAGATTAATGCCTGTGTCCTGCTGAAATCTTGTCTGGAAAGCATAAGCAAGCGCATAACCGTCAAAACCAAGCATTCCAAACGAAAGAACGCTTGAGCCATAAAAAAGTCCTGTCATGAGTGCGCTGCATCCAAAAATGCTCCCTGCAAGTGCACCAACTCCCCCCAAGCCGCCGAAAGCAAGGCCCATAAGGGCACCATTTTCAGCACCTTGAAGCATTCCTCCCAGAATACCGCTGACTCCGTATTGCGCATACCCGGAGATTCCCCCAATGACAGCACCAGAAATCAAACCTATTAGGAAGCCTTTTAGCATCGTTTCCAGGATGAGAGCTCCGAACGGCGCTAATGCAGGAATACAAAGACATACTACTGCAACAACTAACTCAAGTACGATCAGTATTTCTCTCCAGTGGTCTTTACACCATTCGGCTGCATCTTTTAAGTGCTCAAGGAAGCTTTTTTCACAGTCCGGCTTCAGATAGCTGTACTCTTCGTAGAAATCCTTCTTGTTCTGGTTGACCGTATCCGCAACCTTTCCGTCAATGCGAACGGTTTCACTGACAAATTCCTCACTGTTTTTCCGAAAGTTCTCCAGCGCCTCGATCCGGTTCTCCTGGGTCTGGGTGGACGCCTGAATCGAACTGATGACTTCGCTCAGGTTGCAGATGCTGCTGTCAACCTTTGATGCCTTCTTTTGCAAATCGGAGAGTTCCGTTTTGAACTTCTCAACAGACTTCTTCGCCGCATTGATCAACTCGGGCATCTGATTGACTTTTCCTGCATATAAAGATATTGTCGCCATATCACACTTCCTATCTCCAACTCATTCTCTCTTAGAAAGAATATTAAATACAATTATCACTTTTTCATTTATAAAGAAAAATAATAGCATTCATAGCCGCCTTAAATCAACACTTTCATTGCTCTCACTGCACATGTTTTTCGCCCGTATCGCTCTATTCCTCCGGAGTGTCTTCTTTTATCTTATCCAAACTGTAATAACCTTCAGTAATATATAACCTGTCTATCATTTCGTTTTTATAATCCTTCGAGCCAGGTCTGGGGAATCCCTGCGCGTACATAGAACCATTTAACAAGGTCTCTAAGTCGAATCCATAAGCTCTTCCCAGGGCTCCATATGTATAGTTGCCCAAACTCTCCGGTGTAAAATATCGCCCGTTGTATAGCACAGGCGTGTCAGAGGTCCCCGGATATTCAGTGCCAATCGTGTCTCTCCACGGTTGCTCTCGTTTAATATCCCAAGGTGCTTCATGATTGACCAGATTATAAAAATCTTTTATTTTTTTCAATTGTTCCCAAGAACTGTACTGATCTCCTTCTTTGAGTTGCTCTCTCAACGCCGCATTGACTTCTTCTGTAACATCCCTTGTGGAACCGGACGCAAGGGCTCTGTATTTGTTCGTCAGCTCAACCCACTGTTTTTCACGATAATCCTCAATTCCATTATGATTCACATCAGTTGTGTCCCAAATCAGGATAACAATTTCTCCATTCAAAAATCTGTCAACTTTGTCTAAGGCGCTGTTTAGCTTGTTTAAAGTTTCCTTGCTCCATAGTTTCTTACACCAATCGCCGACTTGCTTTACTCCGTCCGCAAATTTTCCCCAGATGCTTTTTTCGCTGACCGGGTTCAGATAATTGAACGCTTTATAAAAATTCCCTTTTGTCCGGTTCACAAGCTGTGATACATCCTGATCAAGACGTACCAGGTCGTCAATATAATACTCATTGCTGAGACGAAGATTAAAAAGAATCGAAGAGAGCCCGACCTGTCGCTCAATGACAGCTTTGACGTTGCCGGCAGCTCCGCTGAGGTCGCAGACTGTGCTGTCTATGGCTATCATCTGCTTATACAACGCGGACAATTCATGATTGCAGCCTTCTACAGACTGCCGGACATCGCCCAGCAGTCCGGGCATCAAATTGATCTTGCCCGCATTCAGAGAAATCGTTGCCATAATTCATCCTCTCCTTCGTCCGCAGGCGAGGATCAGAACGGACCGGTATAGCCCTCCGCCTCCAGTTTGCGGCGATAGTAGGTCATATCATAGGATGCGTTTTTCTTTTCTCGTTTCCATTCGGATAAATCAGACTCTTCGGAGCGGATCTTCTGTTTATTCGTTTCCAGATCTTGTTTTGCTGTCCGCAGCTTTGTCGTCATCTCGTCTAACTTTTGGGTCAATTCGGTGATCTTTGTGGCAACAGTTGTCATAACAGTTTCAATTTGTTGTTTGATTTGATTGCTTTCCTCTCCATAAACCTCGGACAGATTTTTGTTGGTAACATCGCTGGCGCTCACCATCGCGGAGTAATTCTCAGAAGCCGCCTGGGTCTTCTTTTCTATGGCTTGTAGCTTTTCCGTTACAACACTCTCTTTTTCCTTGATTTTTTTGACCTGGTCGAAGGCTTTGTCCGTTTTCTTTTTATCCGCCTCAAGCTGATTGATGTTGTCTGTCAGTTTTTTCTTCTGTTCCTTTAATCTGCTAATTGCATTATTGCAGTCGTTGATCTTGTCGCACGCCCGATAATACCGTCTTTTTGCATTGAAGTAAAGTTCCTCATTCGTCTGCATAATTACCGCCTCGCTTTCCATTAAAAGATAAAGAATCACGTGGTTGATAAGCATAGTTTTACTTAGTAAGTATACATGAAACTGCACGAAAAATCAATCCGTTTTCTTGTTTTTTTCCCAAATATTTACATTTTATTTGTATTTATTTTCGGATATTCTGTAATTATATGTATAAACACGATAAACCCCGCGCCGCGGCGGCCCAAATCGGGTCGCCGCGGCGCGGGGGTTACGGTTGGGGTCAGTCGCAGTCGAAGATGGCCTTTTTCGCCACCACGGCTCCGTAGTCGCGCTTCCAGCGCAGGTGGGGCTCGCAGGCGTCGTAGGCGGGCAGGGCTTCCCTGTCCATGTCCATCTCGATCATCAGGTCATAGCGGTTGGCCCGGTCCGAGTTGGATCGTTTGAGAACGACGCCGTGGACGCCGGGGATGCTTAGCGTCTCCTCAAAAATAGCCCGCACCGGCTCCAGTAGCGCAGCCACGTCCGTCCCCTCGACGAATTTCACAATAATATAGTGTTTCATAGGCTTAATGCAATTTCGCACCGGCGGGGATGTGGGGATCGACCATCAGCAGGTGAAGCTTTTCTTCCTTGCCTTCCTTGTGGATGGCAGAGAGCAGCATCCCGCAGGATTCGATGCCCATTATGGGCCGGGGCGGCAGGTTGACGATGGCGATGCAAGTCTTGCCTACCAGTTCCTCGGGCTCGTAATAAGCGTGGATGCCGGAGAGGATGGTCCGGGGGGTGCCGGTGCCGTCGTCCAGGGTGAACTTCAGCAGCTTCTTGGACTTCTTGACGGCTTCGCATTCGAGGACCTTCACGGCCCGGAAGTCGGACTTGGAGAAGGTCTCGAAATCCACCTGCTCCTCAAACAGAGGCTCGATCACCACGTTGGAGAAGTCGATGGTCTCAGCGGCATCCGGCGCCACCTCATCCGGCCCCTGCGGGGCCACCTTCCCCTCAAGGGGAAGGCTTTGGGCTTCAGGCTTATCCTTGTCCAGCGGCTTCATGGTCGGGAAGAGGATGACCTCGCGGATGGTGTCGGCGCCGCACAGGAGCATGACGCAGCGGTCCACGCCGATGCCCAGGCCGCCCGTGGGGGGCAGGCCGTATTCCATAGCGGTCAGATAGTCCTCGTCCATCATGCCCGCTTCGTCATCGCCGCGCTTGCGGAGTTCGACCTGCTTCTGGAAGCGGCCTCGCTGGTCGATGGGGTCGTTGAGCTCGGAGAAGGCGTTGCCCATCTCGGAATGGCAGATGAAGAGCTCGAAGCGCTCGGTCAGGCGCGGGTCCTTGGGGGAGCGCTTGGCCAGCGGCGACACGTCCACCGGATGCATGGTGATGAAGGTGGGCTGGATGAGCTGCTCCTCCACCTTCTGGTCGAAGCACTCATAGAGGTAGTTGCCCCAGGTGTGCTCCTTGGCGGGACCCAGCACGACGCCCACGGAGGCGGCCAGCTTCTCCGCGTCCTCGTCGGAGCGGATCGCCATAAAGTCCACGCCCAGGTACTGCTTGACGGCCTCGGCCATGGTCATGCGGGGCCAGCCGGGGGTCAGGTCCACGTCATAGCCCATCCAGCTGAGCTTGTAGGTGCCGAGAATGTCCATCGCGGCGGAGGACAGCAGGCCCTCGAAGATGTCCATCATGCCGTGGAAGTCGGTGTAGGCCTCGTAGAGCTCCACGGTGGTGAACTCGGGGTTGTGCTTGGGGTCCATGCCCTCGTTGCGGAAGATGCGGCCGATCTCATAGACCCGCTCAAGGCCCCCCACGATGAGCCGCTTCAGGGGCAGCTCCGTGGCAATGCGCATGTACATGTCGATGTCCAGCGTATTGTGGTGGGTGATGAAGGGCCGGGCGGTGGCGCCGCCGGAGATGGTATTCAGAACGGGGGTCTCCACCTCCATATAGCCCCGGCTGTCCAGGTAGCGGCGGATGTGGGAGATGAACTTGCTGCGGATCTCAAAGTTGCGGCGAACTTCCGGGTTCATGATCAGGTCCACGTAGCGCTGGCGGAAGCGGGTCTCCACGTCGGTCAGGCCGTGGTACTTCTCCGGCAGCGGCAGCAGGGATTTGGAGAGCAGGGTCACGGAGCGGGTGCGGACGGAGATCTCGCCCCGCTGGGTGCGGAAGACGATACCCTCCGCGCCGACGATATCGCCCACGTCCAGCCTGCGGCAGTCGGCAAAGGCCTCCTCGCCCATCTCGTCCAGCTTGATGTAGAGCTGGACGCGGCCGGAGCGGTCCTGAAGGTCGGCAAAGATGGCCTTGCCCATGCCCCGCTTGGACATAAGGCGGCCCGCCACCCGGACAAACTGCTCCTCTAAGCTGTCGAACTTATCCTGGATCTCCTGGGCGTGATGGGTCACGTCATATTTCGTGCGCTGGAAAGGGTCTCTCCCCTCCTGCCGAAGCTGCTGAAGCTTCTCGTGGCGGACGCGGACCTGGTCCACCAGAGGCATTTCAGCCTGCGGTACAAACTTTGCCACGGTACTCCTCCTCTGTCAAACGGTGCGCTCCACGGAGAGGATCTCAAAGCGGAGCACGCCCATAGGCGCATCCACCTCAACGGTATTGCCTGCGGCCTTGCCCAGCATGGCCCGGCCAAAGGGCGAATCGTCGGAGATCTTCAGCTCCATGGGATTGGCCTCCTGGGAGCCCACAATGGCGTAGACCTCAATCTCATTAGTATCCAGGTCGCGGACCCGGACGGTGCAGCCCAGACCGACGCGGCCGATGGTATCGTCCGCCTCTTCGTCGTCGATGATCACGGCGTGGGCCAGAATATTTTCCACCTCGGCGATGCGGCCATAGAGCTGCGCCTGCTCGTTTTTCGCTTCGTCATACTCGCTGTTTTCGGACAGGTCTCCGAAGGAGCGGGCTTCCTTCAGGTGTTCGGCGACCTCCTGCTCGCGGGTGGTCTTCAGATAGTGCAGCTCCTGCTCCAGCTCTGCGAGCCGGATGCTGGTCAGCTTGAATTCCTTTGCCATGGGTTTACCGCCTTTCCGGTTGTAATTCCTGATTTGGTCGATATATTATACTATCCGCTCCTCAGTTTGTCAACACCTCAATTGCCTTTTGGAGCTGGTCGTCCTCCGCAAAGTCCAGCCTGCTGTAGTAGAGGTCCATCTGCTTCTCCTCCGTCAGCTCCACCGGATAGTCCGGGGTGATGCCC
>JAFRPC010000038.1 GCA_017429325.1 Oscillospiraceae bacterium
AACTATCTAATCAGACGCGAGCCCATCTTTCAGCGATAAAATCTTTGGCATCTCGATCATGCGACCAAAATGCATCATGCGGTATTAGCGGTCGTTTCCAACCGTTGTCCCCCTCTGAAAGGCAGGTTGCTCACGCGTTACTCACCCGTTCGCCACTAACTCGGGGAGCAAGCTCCCCTCGTCCGTTCGACATGCATGTGTTAGGCACGCCCCCAGCGTTCGTCCTGAGCCAGGATCAAACTCTCTAATAAAATGGTATCTAAACTATGGTCGATTTTCATCGGCCACAGCTCAAATCATTTTATCTTGAATTCGCCTTAGCTACTCAAGAAATCACGTTGACAATTTGCAACGTTCATGGCCGATGTAAATCGACCATAATTTTTTGACATGGTGTTTGTTCATGTTTTCGTTGTTTAATTTTCAAGGTACAACCGCGCTCCGGACGGGTTTTTTCTGCCCTTTTCGTGAGCGCTTCGATATAATAGCACGGAAACAGCAAAATGTCAAGAACTTTTTTTATTTTTCTCAAATAAATTTTTGTAGGTCAATATCTTGTGCTTTGTCTGACAAAGCGCTGCAAAATACCGGTTGCCATCTTATCGGTTTTGTGTAAAACTCACAAGATTGCGGAAGCACCTGCCTGTCGGGCGGGTGCTTCTCGCTGTATGGATCCAAAATCTATCAGACGCCTCTGTGCACGGCCTGTCGAACCAGGGCCCGGTGGAGCTTGGCTTCCGCCAGTTTCAGGTCTCTGTCCGAGATCCCTTCTTTTGCTATAGCGGCACGGGCTCTCTGCTCGGCGTTCTTCGCCCGCTCCAGGTCGATGTCTTCGGCCCACTCGAAGGTCGTGGCGACCAGTCGAACATTCCCGTTGTGGACTGCCACCATACCGCCGATGCACGCGGCGCGGCGTTCCCTGCCCTCCGCGTCGAGGATGACAGCCTCTCCCATACCCAGGGGAGAAACGTAGTCGATGTGCCGTGCCAGAATTCCAATCTCGCCTTCGATGGTACGGACGGAGACCTTTTCCGCCTCCCCTTCAAAGGCCAGACCGTCGGGGGTAACAATTTGAAGGCGGAAGGTCATTTGCCTTCACGCTCCTTCCGGTATTTTTCCACCACCTCGTCGATGGAGCCGGCGTAGAGGAAGCAGGACTCTGGGATCTCGTCGTGTTTGCCCTCAATGATCTCCTTGAAGCCCCGGACCGTCTCCTTCAGGGGGACGTATTTGCCGTCGTAGCCGGTGAACTGCTCCGCCACATGGAAGGGCTGAGACAGGAAACGCTGGACCTTCCGGGCCCGGTTGACTGTCAGAGTGTCCTCCTCGGAGAGCTCGTCCATGCCCATGATGGCGATGATGTCCTGGAGCTCCTTATAGCGCTGGAGGATGCGCTGCACGCCGCGGGCGACTTCGTAGTGCTCGTAGCCAACGATTTCAGGCGTCAGAATGCGGGAGGTGGAATCCAGGGGGTCCACTGCCGGGTAGATGCCCAGGGAGGCAATGCCGCGGTCCAGGACCGTAGTGGCGTCCAGATGGGCGAAGGTGGTGGCGGGAGCCGGGTCCGTCAGGTCGTCGGCGGGAACGTAGACCGCTTGGACGGAGGTGATGGAGCCCTTCCTGGTGGAGGTGATGCGCTCCTGCAATGCGCCCATTTCCGTGGCAAGGGTCGGCTGATAGCCCACGGCGGAGGGCATACGGCCCAGCAGGGCCGAGACCTCGGAGCCGGCCTGGGTGAAGCGGAAGATGTTATCAATAAAGAGCAGCACGTCCTGGTTCTTCACGTCCCGGAAATACTCGGCCATGGTCAGACCCGCCAGGCCTACCCGCATACGGGCTCCGGGGGGCTCGTTCATCTGGCCGTAGACCAGGGCGGTCTTGGAGAGAACGCCGGACTCCTTCATTTCATAATAGAGGTCGTTGCCTTCGCGGGTCCGCTCGCCGACGCCGGTGAAGACGGAGTAGCCGTTGTGCTCGGTGGCAATGTTGTAGATCAGCTCCTGGATCAGAACGGTCTTGCCCACGCCCGCGCCGCCGAACAGACCGATCTTGCCGCCCTTGGCGTAGGGGCAGATCAGGTCCACGACCTTGATGCCGGTCTCCAGGATCTCCGTCGTGCTCTCCTGCTCGTCATAGCTGGGGGCCGGACGGTGAATGGGCCAGCGCTCAATGGTAACAGGAGGCGGCATATTGTCGATGGGTTTGCCCAACAGGTTGAACATACGCCCAAGGCATTCCTCGCCTACGGGAACCGTAATGGGTTTGCCGGTGTCGATGACCTCCATGCCGCGGCGCAGGCCGTCGGTAGAGGACATCGCGACACAGCGCACCAGATCGTCACCGACATGCTGGGCAACTTCCGCAACGATTTTCGTATCGCCGTTAAACAGTTCAAGCGCGGTCAGCAGCGGCGGCAGGCATCCGTTCGGAAAGCGGACGTCCATGACCGGACCCATGATTTGGTCCAGCTTGCCTTTGTTTTTTGTTGCCATAGGTTCAACTCCCTTGTAAGAAGTTCAAGATATTTCTCTGGATCGCGTCGGTCACGCTTCGGCGCCGGCGACGATTTCGGTAATCTCCTGCGTGATGGTGCCCTGGCGGGCCCGGTTGTACTTCAGACTCAGGTCGGAGATCATTTCCTCGGCGTTCTTGGTGGCGGCGTCCATCGCAGTGCGGCGGGCTCCGTGCTCCGAGGTGACAGATTCACAGAGCGCACCATAGATCAGGCCGCCCAGATACTCATGAATGATAGTGTCAAAGACGGTAAAGCTGTCCGGCTCGTAGAGCGTCAGGCAGCTGTTGTCGCCGGGCTTGGGGTGGTACTCCAGCGGCAGCATGTTCAGGATGCCCGGAGACTGGGACAGCATGGAGACAAAGTTGGTGTAGACCACGCTGACCGTGTCAAACTCACCGGCCAGAAAGCCCTTGCTGAGCATCTTGGCAATGGTGAAGCAGTCGCCCACGGAAACCTCTGCGGCCACTGCATAGAGCTCCGTGAGGATCTCCACGCCGCGGGCTCGGAAAAACTCCAGGCATTTTTTCCCAATGGGAACGACGCAGGCGTTTTTCCCCTCGATCTCGCTGTAGGCCAGCTTGAAAACATTGTGGTTATAGCCGCCGGCCAGGCCCCGGTCGCCGCCGATGACGACGTAGCAGCTCTTTTTGACCTCGCGCTTCTCCAGAAATGGTGAGGCAAAGTCCTCCGTGTTGTTGGCGATGGTGTTCAGCGTGTCGAACAGGATCTCAAAGTAGGGACGGGAGTTTGCCACCCGATCCTGGGCCCGGCGCAGCTTGGAGGCGGCAACCATTTCCATGGCCTTGGTGATCTGCTTGGTGCTCTCCATGCTCTTGATGCGGAGCTTGATGTCCTTCATGGAAACGCCAGCCATATGCTCCCTCCTTTTTCATTGCGGCGTCGGCGCTCACCCGACGCGCAGTACTGAATGTACAAGCTTATCTGTTTTTCAGGAACTCCGCGGTATAGGCGCTCAGCGCCCGCTTCAGGTCCTCCTCCGTGGGCGGATAGAGCTGCTTGGTGTCGCGGATGGCCTTGATCAGCTTATGCTCATGGGTATCAAGATACAGGTACAGGCCCTGCTCAAACTCGCGGACCTGCGCCACCGGGATCTCCTTCAGGTAGTCGTTGATGACGGCATAGATGATGCAGACCTGGAACTCCACCGGGACAGGCGCGTTGTTGGGCTGCTTCAGGACCTCCACGATACGGGCGCCCTGGGCCAAACGAGCCTTGGTGTCCTTGTCCAGATCGGAGCCGAACTGGGCGAAGCTCTGGAGCTCCCGGTACTGGGAGTAGAGCAGCTTCAGCGTGCCTGCCACCTTTTTCAGCGCCTTGATTTGGGCCGCGCCGCCCACGCGGGACACAGAGATGCCGGGGTTGATGGCGGGCATGACGCCGGCGTGGAAGAGCTCGGTCTCCAGGAAGATCTGGCCGTCGGTGATGGAGATAACGTTGGTGGGGATATAGGCGGACACGTCGCCTGCCTGGGTCTCGATGATGGGCAGGGCTGTCAGGGAGCCGCTGCCGTTTTCCGCGGAAAGCCGGGCCGCCCGCTCCAGCAGGCGGGAGTGGAGATAGAACACGTCGCCGGGATAGGCTTCGCGTCCGGGGGGACGGCGGATCAGCAGCGAAATGGCGCGGTAGGCCACCGCGTGCTTGCTGAGGTCGTCGTAGACCACCAGCACGTCCTTGCCCTGGTGCATAAAGTATTCGCCCATGGTGCAGCCCGCATAGGGGGCGATGTACTGCATGGGAGCCAGCTCCGAGGCCGTGGCGGAGACTACGAGGGTGTAGTCCATAGCCCCGCCCAGGGTCAGGGTATTGACGATTTGGGCCACGGTGGAACGCTTCTGGCCGATGGCCACATAGACGCAGATGACGTTCTTGCCCTTCTGGTTCAGGATGGTATCAATGGCAATGGTGGTCTTGCCGGTCTGGCGGTCGCCGATGATGAGTTCCCGCTGGCCGCGGCCAATGGGGATCATGGCGTCCACGGCCTTGATGCCGGTTTGCAGGGGCTCTGAGACGGATTTTCTGTCGATGACGCCGGGAGCCGGCATCTCAATGGGGCGGAAGTGGTCGGCAGCAATGGGACCCTTGCCGTCAATGGGCTCACCCAGGGCGTTGACCACGCGACCAATCAGCGCCTCTCCCACCGGGACAGACACGACGCGGCCTGTGCGCTTGACAAGGTCGCCCTCCCGCAGCCCCTCGTCGGAGCCCAGGATGACCAGAGAAACCGAGCGCTCCTCCAAGTTCTGCGCCATACCGTAGGTGCCGTTGGGAAACTCCACGAGCTCGTTGACCATGCAGTTTTCCAGGCCCACAGCCCGGGCGATGCCGTCGCCCAGGGTGATAATGGTGCCGACCTCGCGCTGTTCAATTTTCGTTTCGTAATGCTTTATCTGAGCGCGAATGACATTCGCGATCTCTTCGGGTCTGAATTCCATGATTTCCCTGCTTTCTTACGTTTTCTGTTACAGAACGGCGTCCAATAGCGTCTTTTCGATGCCATCCAAACGCTGCCGGACTGTTCCGTCGAGCTCCACGCCCTCGTATTTCAGGCGAATTCCGCCCAGCACGGAGGGGTCCACGCGGTTGATCAGGTCCACAGTCTTTCCGCTGATCTGATACAGCCGTGCGCGGAGCTTTTCCATCTGCTCCGGCTTCAGCGGCACGGCTGTGATTGCCACACCCGCAATGATGCCGTGAATGGTATTATAATAAGTACGGTAGCGGGTCTCGCAATACCCGTAATCATACATATACCCATTCTCGCACAGCAGCTTCAGAAAGTTGAGCAGATAGGGGTGGATACGACCGGATAAGGCCTCGTCCAGCAGCGCGGTGCGCTCCGCCTTGGCAATATTCGGGGCATAGAGGAGCTTCACGTAGTCCGGGTTTTCGTCAAAGAGCCTTCGCACATCGGAAAACTGATTCAGAAGCAGATCATCGATCTCTTCCTCATAAGCCACCTCAAAGAGCGCGTCGGCGTAGTTTTTGGCAGCCCGGTTCATACCTGGTCCTCCATGTGGCGCAGAAAGTCCTCCACCATGCGGTCGTGGTCAGAGCTGTTCAGCTCCCTTCCCACAACCTTCTCGGCGATGTCAAGGGCGATTCGGGAAATATCGTCCTTGGCGGAGTTGAGCGCTTTCTTCCGCTCCAGCTCAATGTCGGCCCTTGCCTTCTCGCGGATGGCGTCCGCATCGCTCTGGGCATGTATGATCATATCGTCTCTCCGGCGGTGGGCCTCCTGCGTCGCCTCAGCGATGATTTGGGCGGAGGCGTCCTTAGCCTCGGAGATCTTCCGGTCATAGTCCTCCCGCAGGGTCTCCGCCGCCTGCTTGGCGGCATTGGCGTCGGCGTAGAGCTCGTCGATCTCCTTCTGCCGGTCGTCGATCATTTTGTTGACGGGCTTGAACAGGAATTTCTTCAAAATGAGAAATGTGAGCACCAGGTTCAGCAGCGTGAACAAGGCGGTCCAGGGATTAAATCCAATGAAGTTCTCAAATGCCGTCATTGGGCACCCCTCCTTTTTGAACGGTTTTGCGTGTAAGGCTTGCGGCGCACAGGGTACGCCGCCGGGATCAGAAGACGAAGAGCAGCAGCAGGGCGATGACCAGGGAGTAGATGCCGGTGGTCTCCGCGACGGCGCAGCCGACCAGCATGTTGGTCCGCAGGTTGCTGGTGGACTCGGGCTGACGGGCCATGCCCTCCAGGGCCTTGCCCACCGCGTTGCCTTCGCCGATGGCGGGGCCGATGGCTCCGATACCCATGCACAGGCCGGCGCCTAAGGCGCAGGCAGCTCTGACGATCGCATCAGTAAGTTCCATTGTTGAATCCTCCTAAGTATTGATTATGAAAAAGGCTTTTGCCAAAGGATTACAGGATCAGGCGCTTTCCTCCGGCGCGGGACAGTTGCCGGAGATGTAGATCATGGTGAGCAGGCTGAACACGAAGGCCTGGATCACGCCGGAGAACACGTCGAAGTAGAGGGACAGGACCGCAGGCAGGCCCAGGGTCAGCACCGGGACCCCCATGGGGCCCTCGGAGACGAAGCAGATGACCAGGAAGCCAACTGCTGCCAGGACGATGCCCAGGACCATGTTCCTCCTGCTCTTGTGGCCGATCATCAGCACGATGCCGAACACCAGCAGGGCCAGCGCGGCGAACCACAGCAGGCCGCAGGCGGTACCGCTCAGATTCGGGTAGGCGCGGCCCGTCAGGCTCCAGAGCCAGTCCACCAGCCGCAGGCCGGAGAGGGCGAGGCAGAGGATGCCCAGGCCCAGCAGCAGCTTTTTCCGCTTGCGCCCTGCCTTGGGCCGGGAGAGCAGCACCAGAAGCACGCCCAGGGCCAGCAGAACCAGGGGGACCGCGATGGAGCTGGAGGCGATGAGGCCCAGCAGACCCGCCGAGGCGCCGGACAGGGCCCAGTAGATCAGGGTGGTGATGACGCCGCCGCCCGCGATGTTGCCAAAGTGACGGAAGGCCAGGGAGACAGGCTGGGCGATCTCGGAGACCAGGTTCATGGGGGTCATGACGGCGATGGGCTCCGTGAAGCCCTTCAGCCAGCCCAGCAGGCCGTTGTGCTTGATGGCTTCGTACCAGCAGATAAAGCTCACCAGCACGGCCCAGGTCATGGTGGTGCTGATGTCCGCCGTAGAGGAGCGGAGGATGCCGGTCATGCCCAGCAGGGTCCCCAGCAGAGAGGAGAAGAAGAGGGCCGCAATAAAGGGCGTCCAGCGGGCGTTGTGCTCGCCCATGGCCTCCTTGACCATTTTGGTGACGACGGTGACGGCCTTTTCGGTGAGGACCTGGGCGCGGCCCGGACGCTTCTTGAGCTTCCGGCCCAGCAGGACCGCGGTCACGCAGAGGAGCACCGTGGCGACGAAGGAGGTCAGCAGGGTCTGGGTGACGGGGATCCCGCCGAAAATGGGGATGGTGAAAAATATTTTCGGTCCGTTGATGGTCATACCGGAATCATCCGTCCTTTCTTCTGAAGAATTCGCCGATGTAGAGCAGGACGCGGAACAGAAGCAGGGGGATCGCCATCGCGATCACATTGCAGGCGCCGCTCTTGCCGCCGATGACCAGGATGGCAGCCATCAGGGCGTAGCGGCCCAGCATGGACAGGGTGAGGATGCGCTTGCCCCGGGCGGGGTCGCCGTTCTCGGCCCGGTCGGCGGCGGCGTAGACCCCCACCGCCATCAGGAAATAGTTCAGCACCGCAGTCCCCGCGCCGACGGCCCCTCCCAGGAGCACCTTTCCGTCCAGCTTGCCCAGCAGGGCGGCGGCGCAATAGATCAGGCCGAGGCACACGAGCTCCCCCACGGCGATGATGGCGAGCTCCCGGAGGGTCTGCCGCTTTTCGTTCTGTTTATTCATGTTCGTTATAGCCCTTTTTCGGGGGCGTCTCATCCTGCCTGGAAAGCCTGTTCAGGGTTTTCAGACTGTTGTAGAGGCCTCCTGCGGCGCCCATCAGACCTAAGACGATGCCGGCGACCACAGTCCAGCCGCCCCAGCCCTTGCTGTTGTGGAGCCAGACCCCCAGGAGGATAAAGCCTGCCAGGGGAACCGCCACTGAGAGGCCAAGCTGGCTCAGCCAGACCAGATAGCTGACGATTTTCACGTATCCGCGCACGGTCGGCCTCCCCGCTGGGGTCCAATTTCCCCCATGTTAATGAATCCGGTGATATTATACCTGTTTTTTCAAAAATATGCAAGGCAAAATTGTATTTGCGCCAATTCTTTTTTCCGCCCACGCAAAAAGTGCCGGACAGTCCTGAGACCGTCCGGTGCTTTGTCCCTGCCGCGGCTGCTTTATCGGCCTGACAGCGCATAGTAGAGGAAGGTGACGACCTGCTCCCGGGTGCAGGGCTCGTCGGGGCTGAAATGGGTCGCATCGGTGCCGCTGGCAACACCGGCCTCCAGCGCCCAGAGCATCGCCTTGTAATAGAACTTCCCCGGACGCACATCCACAAAGCTGTGGGTCGTACAGCTCGGCTCCGGCTGTCCCAGGGCGTTCCAGAGGAAGGTGACGACCTGGCCGCGGGTGCAGCCGGACTTTGGCTCGAAGTGGGTCTTGTCCATGCCGCTGGCGACGCCGGTCTCGCTGGCCCAGAGCACGGGAAGATAGTAGAATTTCCCAGGCAGCACGTCCACAAAGGGAGAACTCTCCGCCTTCGGCTTCGGCTGTCCGAGGGCGTTCCAGAGCAGGGTGACGACCTGGCCGCGGGTGCAGGTTTCCCGGGGACGGAATTCCCTATTCGTCGCCCCGGCTGCGATCCCCTCCTCCAGGGCCCAGCAGATAGGCCGGTAGGAATACCGCTTCTGGGCAGGCAGGTCCGTCAGGGTGGTCTTGACCGGCTCTCCGGCAAGGTTGAGATAGTAGTGGTCCAGCGCCAGGATGAGTTCCGTATCCGCCGTAATGCAGCCAGAGATGACGCTGCTGGCTTCCGGGTCAAAGAGGACGCCCTCCTGGGGCCGAATGTTGCGAATCTCGTAGCTGCTGTTAGCCCGGAAAGTGCCCAGATAGTCCGTAGCGTCCTTCTTCAGAAGGTAGCCTCGGTAGTAGAGGTCAAAAATGGCATAGCCCACGGTGTTGACGGCGTGCTCGCCGTCCAGGCAGGCGTTCACATTGAAGGTCCAGGTCTCGGGCTCGCTGGGCTTCGGCTCCGTGGGCTTCGGGTCTCCGGCGTCCTCTCCGCCGGGCGCGGACAGGACAAAGAGTACCCTGGACTTCAGGGTGGACAGGGAGATGGTCTGGTCCCAGCGAATGATGCAGTGGCCGTCGATGTTGCAGTCGGTGAAGGTGACAGTATCGCCGTCTACGGCGGTGATAAAGAGGACATGGGCCGTGTAGTTTCCCTGGTAGCGGATGATGTCGCCGGCTTTGAGGCTGTCGGCTGCGCCGGAGCCCGTGAATTTCTGCCAGCCGCTGCCCGTGCTCTCCGGGTCAAGGCCGGTCAGGTCGTAGCCCAGCTTGTCAGCATAGCCCCAGCACTGCCAGGAGATCTCTCTGTCATTGGGGGCATAACCGTTGCAGGTCTGCATGGAAGTCCCGCAGTAGCTGTTGTGGCCTGGGCAGGGTTCCTCGGTCCAGCCGTCCTGGTTGTTGTACTCCGGGCCGGTGCCCCGGTCCGGCATGTGGTTCCAGTATTTGCCGTGGGGGTATTTTTCTTTGAGGCTTACAAAGCTCTCTCCCTGGGTCTCGTCGCCCCGGGGAACCAGGCATTCGCTCAGGTCAGAGCTTTGGTTCGGCGCCAGGGTTTCGACGCCGGAGGACAGGGCCCTCGTGTGGATGATGGCCTCGTTCGTCATATAGCTCAGATGCTCCGCGTCCTCCAGCCAGAAGCGGAGGACCGGAGCTTCCAGGGCCAGCGGCTCCTCCCGCTCCCCTGCCAGCCGGAGCACAACGCCGCCGGTGAGGACGTAGAGGGCCTCGGCACTGCGGGCAAAGCGATCCACGGGTGCAGAAAAGCTCCGGCTGTCCAGGAGCGCACCCGTCCCGGCGTCCAGCCACAGCAGATGGTTCCCGGCGGAACAGAGGACCGTCCCCTCCCAATAGAGGACCTGGTTCACTGGGAAGTCCGTCAGGGCCTCGGTCGTGACAGGGACTTCCTCCCAGGTGCAGGAAGGCGCTGCCTCCTGACGCCGCTCCGCCAGCAGGCGGTTGTCTCCCATGGTATCCACATACCAGCAGCAGTCCTCCCCGAAGGCGACGGAATCGCTGTTGCAGAAGGCCGCCGCGTCTTCGGGGCGGAAGGCCGAATGGGGCTCCGCGGCCAGGGCTCCGCCGGGCAGCAGACCGGCCAGCAGGCACAGAAGCAGGCAGACGGCGGAGAGACGTTTGAGCATGAAAAAACCCCCAATGTTGTAATAATGGGCGACAGTAGACATAATATATCACAGTTGACATAAAATTGCAAGATTTTTTCGTTATTTTTCATGGATTTTCCATAAATTTTCTCGAAATTTTCTAAGAAATGTAAAAAACTCGCCCCGCGGCGGGCTGATCGCTGCCGCGGGGCGGGAAACCGGGTTTTTACCGAATCAAGGCTCGTTGACGACGCCCACAAAGAGGGGCAGGCCGTCGTTATTGGTGATGACGAAGAGGAAGGGGCGATCCAGCACCAGCTCCACCTGCTCCTCGGGCGGCATCGCCTCACCGGCAAGCATCTCCGTAAAGGCCGCGGCGGTGACGCCCTTCTCGTCGATCAGCACCCGGGCACCGTGGGTAGCCTGGGTGAGATAGACGCTCCGTTCCGCCGTGGAGAGCAGAGGGCTGAAATTGGCGGATTCCGGGTCAAAGACCGAGCGCACGCCCAGCGCCTCCAGCGACTGCTCCAGGTTCAATTGGGAGCTGACGTCGAACTTCGGCACGGTGAGGGTCAGAGTGACGCCCCGGTTCTCCGTTTGACTGCGGCCCGCGGCGTCGGTGAGGAAGCGGATGGTCTCCTCCCGCTCCAGCAGGGTCTCGAGGCTCACGCCCTCGTCGGGCAGCAGGAAGAACATGTCGCCGCCGCCCTTGAGGCTCTTCCCCGCCGCGGTGAAGCCCTTGCCGAAGTAGCAGGCGGCGGTGGACTGCTCCGTCATAAATTCCAGCTCCCGGTCCCCGGAGGGCGCGTGAAAGCTCCGCTGCTCTGTCTGATAAAACTCCTCCGCCCAGGGCGCTTTCAGATATATGGTGGTGATCAGCGCCATTACCGTCTCGGACGTCATCTCCATGCCCTCGATTTGATCCGCCAGCAGGCCGCCGGTCTGGGCGTTGGTCCAGTTCCGCAGGGCCTCGTTGTAGTCCTCCGCGCCCATGGGTCCGGCGTAGACGGAGCTGTAGTAGTTCGAGGCCAGAATGTCCAGGGTGTCGGCGTTGTAGGCCGTGTCGTCCCGGAGCCACAGGGAGGCCCCCAGCAGACAGGTCTGCCGTCTGTCGTCGCTGTAGCAGGCCCGCCAGAGGGCGTTGGCCCGGTCCCGGAGGCTTTGCAGGTCGGAGATCTCCAGCAGCTTCATAAGCTCCACATGGGAGCTGCCCTCCGTGGTCTCCGCCAACATGGCCAGCGCCATATAGAGGTTCAGCGGGGAGACCACCCGGTTCTCCGCCTCCTCGCTCCGCAGGAGTTCCGGAATGACCTTCTTGAGATAGGCGTCCAGCCCCTTGGTGTAGTCCACATCGGAGCGTAAGTCACTGCGGTCCCGGCGCCAGAGCTCCCAGGCCGTATCGAAAGCCTCATAGTCAAAATTATCGTTTTGACGATAGTCCATCTCATTGGGATAGGGGGCCATCTTTGGGTAGGAGGCCGTGGCCAGGCTGTACTGAGACAACTCCGGCGTCCCGAAGGGCGCGGGGGCTTCCGTGCTTTCTGCGGGTGGCTGGGTGGTCTCCGTCTGCGGCGGGGCTCCCGTATCGGCAGGAGTCCCGGAAGTCCGCTCCCGAGTGAGCTTGGGCAGCAGCAGGATCCCGGCTGCCGCGAGCACCGCCAGCACAGCGGCCAGGGCGCTCAGGCGGCGAAGGGACACGCGCCGTTCTGCTCTCATGGGCTTCTCTCCCTCCAGGACCTGTCGGTCCGGAAGCTCGGTCACAGCGTTGTAAAGGTCTTCGGATTTCATAGCTCGACTCCTTCCTGTTCCAGCCGGGCCTTCAGGCTCCGGCGCAGCCGCAGCAGCCGCTGCGTCATGGCATTTTGTGTGATTCCGGCCTCCCGGGCCAGTCCCTTCACCGGCACGCCGTGCCAGTAGCGGCGGACAAAGAGCTGCCGCTCCTCCGGGGCAAGACCGGACAGCCAGGCGGACAGCAGGCGGGAGAGCTCCCGCTGCTCGAAGCTCCGCTCCGGGCCGCCGTCGGCAGGGAGGCAGTCCTCCAGTTCCGAGAGCAGTCGTTCCATCCCGGCGTATCGCTTCTGGGCGTGGAGGCTGCGCCAGCGGCTCAATGCCAGATTCCGGGTGATGCGGCCCAGGTAGGCCCGCAGACAGTCCGGCTGGCTGGGCGGAATGTCGCACCAGGCCGCCAGCCAGGTATCGTTGACGATCTCCTCCGCATCCTCGTGAGAGCTCAGGATGTTCTGCGCCACGGTGCCGCAGTAGGCTCCGTACTTGGCAGCACTCTCCGAGATGGCCCGTTCGTTCCGCTGGATGTAGAAATCGACGATAACTCTGTCCTCCATCTCCATGCCTCCTCCATCACTTCTATCTATATAGACGCGGAAACTTCAAAAAAGTTTCCGCGTCTGGCAAGTTTTTTTGAAATTTTCTAAAACTTTTTTCGTTGATCCCAATCAATTGTCGATTTCGGGCGCCATTTCCCATGCAAAGGCATCCTCGCCGCGGATGGCGCTGACGCCATCGTAGGTGGTCAGCAGGTCCTTGACGGCGTTCTCGAATCGTCCGATGGAGCCGGAGGCCTCGAACTGGTCGCGGCTGTAGACGCCGGGCAGCTCCAGCAGGCAGCTGTCAAAGCCCTTGGAGAAGCCGGTCCAGCAGGTAAAGTAGCCGTAGCCGCCTGACATATAGGTGTAGCTGTTATTGGGGAAGCGCTTCAGGAAGGTCTGGGCCAGGTCGCCGCTCTTGCCGGAGGTGGTGATGACCTGGCTGTACCAGCCGTGGGTGTCCACGCAGATGTTTTTCCCGCTGCCCTTGATGCCCTCGACAAAGGTCGCCAGGGCTTTGGCCTCTACACATTGCAGCGGCGCGGTGCCGTTGAAGTTCCGGGGATCGGTGTACTGCTTGTAACGGGTGGGGAAGCAGCGGTTCATGTCGATGCCCTTGTCCGTCAGCAGTGTGCCGGAGGCGCTGAGCCGTGTGGTGGTGCAGCGGCCCGGCCCGTTGCAGGTGGTCCCGAGATACAGCCCATCGGGGTTCAGACAGCGCAGAACGTACACAGTCCAGTCGCCGTTCTCCAGCAGCTCGTAATTCTCCTCCAGATACCCCTTCACGCAATCGGCGAGATAGACCAGCTCCTTCCCGTCCCGGTCATAATTATCCTCCCAGCCGTGGATGGCGAAGGTCAGCAGCATGACGTTCTTTCCCCGTCCGATGCGGCAAGCTGTCAGTGGGTATTTGCCGGAGCCGCTGCGGCCATACTCTGTGGTCTCCACCAGCTTGCGGGGGAGGGTGAAGCGCAGCCGCGCCTCCCGCCGCTCCAGCCGGGTCAGCAGGCCCGCCAGCTCCGTGCGGGTGACGCTGCCGGACAGGGCCGCGCTGCGGAGCTCGTCTGCACCTCCCATGACGCCGGTCTTGTAGAGGTCCAGCACATAGCCATAGTCGGCGTCCGAGGCAGCCAGGTCCGGGATGATCTCCACCTGATTGACCGCCTCCAGCTCCCGGCCCCGCAGCGCCCGCCAGAGGCAGCGCACCACATCCCGACGGGTCGCAGCGCGGGAGGTGCTGTCGGGGGACTGGTCCAAAATGCCGTAGTACAGGGCCCTTTCCAGATATTGGGCGTCAGTGCCGTCGGTCAGGGGATATTCCACCCGGAAATAGGCCTCATAGACCTTCACCGCAGCCTTCAGCAGGCCCGCGAGGCTCACAGTCTCGCTCCCTGTCTGCTGCGCCTCCTCGGTCAAGTCGGCGGAAAAGGCCAATAAGTTCACATTGGCAAGGGACAAAAGCCGCCAGTCCGCCGTGGTGCAGACGCCGGTCTCCCCGGTACAGACATAGGAAATGCCGTCCAGGGTCCCGGAACCGACCTTGCGGAGGATCTGCCCGTCCGCCACGACATAGAGCTGCCCGGCTTTGACATAGAACCCATCGGCGTAGCTGCCCGGCATTCCCATGGGCTTTCCCCCTGAGAGAAAGGCCAAATTCCCGTTCTGGAGCCAGAGGACCTCCGCCTGGGCTGTGCAGACGCCGTTGGCGCCGGCGCAGGCATAGGCGACCCCGTTCCAGGTCCCGTTGACAGCCTTGCGGAGGACCCAGCCGTCCACCACCGTATAGAGATGCCCGGCCTTGATGTAGAAGCCGTTTTCATAGCTGCCGGGGGTTCCCTCCGGTCTGCCGCCGGAGAGGAAGGCCAGGGCGCCGTTCTGGAGCCCGAGCACCTCCGCGCCGGCGGTGCAGACGCCGGTGGCTCCGGAGCAGTAATAGGTGACGCCGCCCAGCTTCCCGGAACAGGCTCGATTCACAATGAAACCGTTTACTACAGTATAGAGCTGTCCGGCCTTGACGTAGAACCCGTCGGCATAGCTGCCGGGGGTCCCGGAGGGCTTTCCGTCCGCGAGGAAAAGCAGGGTCCCGTCGTGCAGCGGAAGCAGCTCCGCCCGGGCAGTGCAGACGCCGTTTCTGCCGCCGCAGTCATAGGTGACGCCGCCGCAGCTTCCGGTAGACGCCTCCCGGAGGATCCAGCCGTTCACCACGAGATAGAGATTGCCTGCCTTCAGGTAGAAGCCATTCTCATAGCTGCCGGGAGTTCCCTCCGGTCTGCCGCCGGAGAGGAAGGCCAGGGCTCCGTTCTGGAGCCCAAGCACCTCCGCGCTGACGGTACAGACGCCGGTAGGTCCGGCACAGTAATACGTGACGCCGCCAAGCTTCCCGGAGCAGGCCCGATTCACGATGCTGCCGTTTACTACGGTATAGAGCTGCCCGGCTACGATGTAAAAACCTTCGGCATAGCTGCCGGGCATTGCCGTCAGTCTGCCGCCGGAGAGGAAGGCCAGGGTCCCGTCATACAGGGCCAGCAGCTCCGCGCTGACGGTGCAGACGCCGGAGGCGCCGCTACAGACATAGCTGACGCAGCCCAAGCTCCCGGAGCAGGCCTTGTGGAGCAGAAATCCGTCTACAGCCGCGTAGAGCTGGTCGTCCACGGCATAGTATCCGTCGGCATAGCTGCCGGGCGCTGCCATAGGCTTGCCGTCGCTGAGGAGAATGAGGTTTCCGTCATGCAGTGCCAGCACCTTTGCATCGGCTGTGCAGACGCCGGAGCTCCCGAGGCAGGTATAGCTGACGCCATTCAGGCTCCCGGTCTCCTCTGTGCGAAGGAAGCTGCCGCCTTTCACGACATAGAGCCTGCCCTGGAAGCAGTAGAAGCCCTCCGAAAGCGCATACTCCCCCGCATCCGGGTCCAGCCAGGTCTCTTCGCTGTCGGCGGTCTCCCAGTGCGCGGTGTGGGAAGTGGCGGCCTCCATGACATGATAGTAGTACCAGCGCTCCGGCTCCACGTCGGGGAAGAAACGCAGACCCTCTCCCCTGTCGATGGCCTCCCGGTCCGGGGTGCGGCCCAAGAACAGGTTCAACATTACCACGGCCTCCGCCCGGCTGACGGGGTCCTTCGGGTGGAAAGTGCCGTCGCTGTAGCCGGACACCCAGCCCTTTTCCTGGGCCAGGGAGATGGCGGGCCTTGCCCAGCCGTCTGAGACGTCCGTGAAGGTGGTGTCCGTCGTGGCTGTCTCCCCGCAGATGCGGGCCAGCACCGCCACGAACTCCGCCCTGGTGATGGGCTCTGTGGGCTGGAACGTCCCGTCGGAGTACCCATAGAGGACTCCTGCGGCAGTCAGGTCATAGATGGCCTGTGCGTACCAGGCTCCAGGCCGCACATCGGAGAAGCAGGCCTCCCCCGGCTCGTAGCTGGCAAGACCATGGAGGATCGCCGCCAGCTCGGCGCGGCTCAGACTGCTTTTGGGATAGAAGCCGCCGTCGCTCCGGCCTTTGATGTAGGGTCCATGCGCTGCATCCTCCGGCGGTTCCGGTTCCGGCGGCTCCGTCGGGTCCGTGGGGTCCGTCGGGTCCGTGGGGTCTGTGGGGTCCGTGGGGTCCGTTGGGTCCGTTGGATCTGTGGGGTCCGTCGGGTCCGTCGGGTCCGTGGGGTCCGTGGGGTCCGTCGGGTCCGTGGGGTCCGTCGGGTCCGTGGGGTCTGTGGGGTCCGTGGGGTCCGTTGGGTCCGTTGGGTCCGTCGGGTCCGTCGGGTCCGTGGGGTCCGTGGGGTCCGTCGGGTCCGTGGGGTCCGTTGACACGATGGGCTCTGTCGGCGCCTCTGTCTCGGGGGGCGTCGTCTCTGTCGCCAGCGCGGGAAGGGTCGGAGACAGCAGGTTGACCAGCAGCAGGGCTGCCAGCAATAAGATGCAAAGCTTTTTCATGATGTACCTCCAGAAGAAAAGACAAACGCGGGGGCGACGCAAATCACCTAATCAAATCACAGTCACGCCGTTGATCTCCACACCCTCGTCCGCGGCGATGACGACACAGCGCACGCCGCCCAGCTCCCGGACCCGGATCAGGTCCTGTCGGTCCGGGTTGACCTTGATGACCACCTCGGGGGTGCGATATTCCAGTTGGGAAGTGTTCAGCAGGTTCTGGGGCGGGAGGGCTGCGTCGGCGCCGAAGGCCTCCTCGAATTTCACCCGGAAGGCCGCCATCTTCGGCTCGGAGACGCCGGTCTGCTCTAAGATCTCGCTGACCTCGCCGCAGGTCACGGTGAGAGGTTCGGGGTCCCGGGCCTCCTTGTGGACGGCGGCCAGCTCCCGGAGCTGGGTGTGGACCGTCTGGACCACGCCGGGACTGCACTCCTCCTCCAGGGCGTCCACCAGGACCTCCCGGAAGGTGTCCTTCTGCACGCCCACGGCCATAGGCGGCGCGGTGTTGAAGACCGCCCGGACAAATTCCTCGTAGCCGCAGTCCCGGGAGCGGTTGTAGAGCAGCGCGCCATAGAGGTTCGTGGCCCGGTCCTCAAAGGCCGGGAAGAGGAAGCCCAGCTCCGGGTTTCCCGCCACCCGGTCCGCGCCCTTGCCGTGGAAGCTCTTTTCCGCAGCCTCGTAGCACAGGGCGGGGCGCGTCTCCTTCACCGGACAGATGGAGCAGACGAGATAGGAAAACTGGGTGTCACCGGTATCGGAATGCAGGGCTCCGTCCTTGCCCCGGAAGGGCACGTCATACACGTCGAAGGCCAGGAGGATCAGAAAGCCGCTCTCGGACAGCTTCAGACTTCCGGCGATTTTTTGGCACAGCAGGCGCCGGTCCTCGGCGTCGGCCAGGCGTTCTTGCAGCAGCTTCATCAGCAGTCCGTGCTCCTCCCCGCTACGGACCTGCTCTGTGGAAAAGCGCAGCTCGGACAGGGTGCGGCCCAGGCTCCCGGAGACGCCCTTTTTCAGCAGCTCCAGATATTTCTCCTGCTCCTCCGCGGGCAACATGGGCAGCGAGGCGTCGAACTCCGCCGCGATGGCCCCCGCCGCGTCCACATAGCAGCCGTAAACATGGGTGATGGCTGTCCGGTCCGCCCGAAAGCGCCGCCGCAGCTCTGTCAGTTCCTTGTCAATCATTGTTTTGCTCCTGTTATTGGATTTCGGCAAATATTATAGCATAGATTGATTCGGATTTCCATCTTTTTTTTCGGCTTTATTCGTTTCTGTTTTTCCGTGAACCGTTCATGTTCCATACGCATCGGGCCCGGAAAATGTTGCGAAAAAGCCCTCCAACGGATTGACAATCCGGGATAGCCGCTCTATAATGATACCAGAATCCAAACAGAGAGGAGCGTCCCCCATGAGCAACGAATTCAGAGTCAACCGGGCCGAGCTGAACCGCCTGAACAACGCCATCGCCGCCGAGGAGCAGACCATCAATTCCATCTTCCAGCGCATGGGCCAAATCTATTTCACCGCCCACCGGGATGACCCGGAGGAATCCCAGGCGGAGAACATTCGGGGCATCCAGGAAGCCCTGGAGCGAGCCAAGGGCTATAAGGAGCAAATGAACACCCTGCGCGGGATCGCGATTTGCCCGAGCTGCAAGGCCGAAGTCGCCATCACCGCCGCCTTTTGCAGCCGCTGCGGCACCAAGATGCCCGTGCGGACGCCGCCCGCTCCTCCCGCTGACCCCAACACCGTTGTCTGCCCGAACTGCGGCAACCGCTGTGCGCCCGGGACCCGGTTCTGCAACCGCTGCGGCACCAAGCTGGCCGCCCAGGAAACTCCCGCCGCTCCGGTCAGTCAGTCGCCGGTCCAGCCGAGCTTCCAGCAGCCCGCTTCCCAGACGAGCTTCCAGCAGCCCCCTCAGACCGCCTTCCAGCAGCCTGTCCCACAGCCCATCCCACAGTCGGTTCCCCAACCCATCCCGCAGCCGGTATCGCAGCCCATCCCCCAGCCGATTCCCCAGCCCGTCCCGGAGCCGATCGCAGAACCCGTTCCCGCGCCGATCCCGGAACCCGCTGCCGAAGCGTGGTCGGAACCCGTTGCCGAACTGGTAAAGGGACCCGACGCCGAGCCCGTGCCGGAGCTCGTTCCGGAACCGGTTACAGAACCCGAATCAGAGCCCGTGCCGGAACCGGTTGCAGAGCCGGAGTCGGAGCCCGTGCCGGAGCCTGCCGCCGAGCCTGCGCCTGCGCGGAAATTCTGTGCCAACTGCGGAACGCCTCTCCAGGAGGGCTACCGCTTCTGCCTGGAATGCGGCACGCCTGTATAACTTTTTCAATAAAGCACACCGGGAACCCCGCAAAAGCGAGACTCCCGGTGTGCTTTTGTTCTTTCATCAGCCGGTTGAGGAAGAATACTTCTTCACCGGATGGCCTTCGTGTCCCGTTCTTCCTGAAGCAGTGCCGTGAAGGCGTCCAGGGACATCGCACCGAGGTCCTTGCCGGAGCGGTGGCGGACGGAGACCGTCTGCCGCTCCAGGTCCCGGTCGCCGACGATTGCCATATAGGGGACCTTCATAGCCTGCGCCTGTCGGATCTTATAGCCTAACTTTTCGGAGCGCCGGTCTGTCTCTGCCCGGAACCCGGAGCGGTCCAGCGCCCGGCACAGCTCCTCGGCATAGGCGGCAGCGCGGTCCGTGACCGGCAGGACCTTCACCTGCACTGGGGCGAGCCACAGGGGGAAGGCTCCCGCAAAGTGCTCTGTGATGACCCCGATGATCCGCTCCAGGGAGCCGAACACGACCCGGTGTATCATCACGGGACGGTGCTTTTCGCCGTCCGCGCCGATATAGCTCAGCTCAAAGCGCTCCGGCAGCTGCATATCGAGCTGAATGGTTCCGCACTGCCAGGTGCGCCCGAGAGAGTCCGAGATGTGGAAATCCAGCTTCGGCCCGTAAAACGCGCCGTCGCCCTCGTTGATGACATAGGACTTACCCATTTCCTCGCAGGCCTTTTTCAGGGTCTCGGTCGCAAAGTCCCAGACTTCCACCTCGCCCATATGGTCCTCCGGCATGGTGGAGACCTCGATTTGGTATTGCAGCCCAAACACGGAATAAACCTCGTCAAACAGGCGGATCACGTTTTTGATCTCGTCCAGCATCTGGTCCCAGGTCATAAAAATGTGGGCGTCATCCTGGGTAAAGCAGCGGACCCGAAACAGGCCGTGCAGTGCGCCGGAGAGCTCATGTCGGTGGACCAGTCCCAGCTCCCCCACCCGCAGGGGCAGGTCCCGGTAAGAGTGCGGCTCGGCGCGATAGACCAGCATCCCGCCGGGGCAGTTCATGGGCTTAATGGCAAAATCCGTCTCGTCGATGACGGTGGTGTACATGTTCTCCTTGTAATGCTGCCAGTGGCCGGAGCGTTCCCACAGTCCCCGGTTGAGCATCATCGGCGTCGAGATCTCCACATAGCCGTAGCGCTTGTGGACCTCCCGCCAGTAGTCGATCAGGGTGTTTTTCAGCACCATTCCGTTGGGCAGGTAGAAGGGGAAGCCCGGTCCCTCCTCCAGGAGCAGAAACAGTCCCAGCTCCCGGCCCAGCCTGCGGTGGTCGCGCTTTTTCGCCTCCTCGATCCGGGCGAGGCAGGCGTCCAATTCCTCCTTCTTGGGGAAGGCCACGCCGTAGATGCGCTGAAGCGTCTCGCGCTTGGAATCGCCTCTCCAATAGGCGGCGTTGCAGGCGGTGAGCTTGAAGGCGTTTGCCTTGATCCTGCCGGTGGAATCCAGATGGGGACCGGCGCAGAGATCGACAAACTCTCCCTGCCGATAGAAGGAGATCGCCGCGTCCTCCGGCAGGTCCCGGATCAGCTCCAGCTTGAAGGGCTCCGCCTGCATAAAGGCGAGCGCCTCCGCTCTGGGAAGCTCAAAGCGTTCCAGCGGGAGCTTTTCCTTGCAGATGTTCCGCATCTCCGCCTCGATCTGCTCCAAATGTTCGGCAGTGAAGGCGAAGGGGGATTGGAAGTCGTAATACCAGCCCCCGTCGATGGCAGGCCCGATCGCCAGTCGGACCTCCGGCCACAGGCGCTTCACAGCCTGCGCCATAACATGCGAGCAGCTGTGCCAGTAGGTCTTCCTGCAGGCCTCGTTTTCAAATGATAATTCTTTTGCGTTTTCCATGGAAACCTTCTTTCCGGGGCAAAAAAACTTCACCCCTGTTTTTATCAGGGGTGAAGTAATAACTCCACGGTTCCACCCTGTTTGCAGCCCCGCGGGAGGCGCCCGCACGAACTGCCGCTTGTAAGGACGATAACGAGCCGACCCGCCGACGCTTGCTTTCTCGCGCCGGAACTCCGGAGTGGTGTTCATTGAGGCGTCAGGCAGCCCTTTCACCGGAGCGGGCCGCATCTCTGAACAGACGGAACTCAACTACTGTCTCCATCAAAGTTTTGCTAAAGGATAGCACAGAAAGCAGGACTTGTCAAGAGCCTTTCTGGTTTATTGCTGAAAGGCGCCAGAGCCCGGCAGCGCCGAGCTCCCGGAATGAGCCGGGTCGGGCGGGGGGCTCCCGCTGTGCTGCCAGACAATCAGCGCTGGCGGAACACCTGGCCCTCCCGGACCTCGTAGACCTGGTCGCAGTTCTCGATGGTGCTCAGGCGGTGGGCGATGATGATGCAGGTCTTCTCCCGGCTGATGGCGTTGACAGCGGCCATAACGGCCTTCTCGGTGGCGGTGTCCAGGGCCGCAGTGGCCTCGTCCAGGAAGAGGATGTCCGGGTCGTAGTAGAGGGCCCGGGCGATGCCGATGCGCTGGCGCTGGCCGCCGGAGATGCGGACGCCCCGCTCGCCGATGACCGTGTCCAGCCCGTCCTTGAGACCCCGCACAAAATCACCGATCTGCGCGTCGTCCAGGGCCTTCCAGACCCGCTCGTCGTCGATCTCCTGGGCGTACAGGCCTAAGGCGACGTTGGAGCGGATGGATTCGTCGGTCAAATAGATGTTCTGGGGAATGTAGCCGATGCGGGACTGCCAGGCCTCGTAGTCCTCGCGGATGTCTCGGTCTCCGTGGAGAATGCGGCCCTCCTGGGGCTCCAGCAGGCCCAGAATAATGTCCACCAGGGTGGTCTTGCCCGCGCCGGTGACGCCGACGATGCCAATGCTGCCGCCCGCGGGGATGGTGATGCTCACATCCCGCAGCACGGGCTCCTGCATCTCGGGGTAGGTGAAGCTCACGTGCTCCACCCGGATGTCCGCCTGCTGCTTCTCCCGCCGCTTCTGCCGGTCGGTGGAGCTGACCTCCGCCTTGCCGATGTCGCTGCCCCAGTTGTCGTCAATGACCTCGCAGACGGCGTTGAGACCGGGCATCCGGAAGGAGATCCCGTTGATGGTGCTGTTGATGGAGTTGGCGCTGGGCAGCAGCTTGATGGTAGCCACGGCAAAGGCGGAGAGGCTGCCCACCACAGAGGACAGGTCCTGCCGCAGGGCGATTTTCACCGCCACGAGGCCCAGCACGCCGATGATGCAGAAGATCTCCACCAGCCGCATGGGGACGCCGGAGAGGATGGCAAGGCGGCGGCGGATGCGGACAAAGGCCTCGCCGTTTTCGGCGTAGGAGTCCACAAAGTAGCGCTCCCGGCCCATGACCTTGACCTCCTTGACTCCGCCCACGGCCTGGACGATGGCCTTGATCATGCGCACGGTGATCTCCCGGGACTCCTCGCCGGTCTCCTTGAGCTTCCTGCGCACCAGGAGAAAATAGGTGACGGAATAAATCGCAAGCCCCAATACAATGGAGAAGGTGAGCCAGAAGTCCACCAGGATCAGATAGCCGATGAGCAGCACGGAGATCAGGCCGGTGGTGATCAGGCTCATGATGCTGGAGACGATCTCATAGGCGCTGCTCACGTCACTGTTGATGGAGCGGATCACCTCGGCGGAGTTGTGCTGGAGGTGGAAGGTGTAGGGCTTGCGCATATAGCAGTCCAGCAGCTTGGTGGAGGTGTTCACCTTGTTGCGGGCCAGAAAGATGCCCTGGACCACGGACATATAGATGGCGTAGATGTTTTTCAGGATGTAGATGACGATGATCAGGATCACCAGGGCCAGCAGCAGGTCGTTCTGGTCCCGGAAGGGCAGCAGCTTTGTCAGAAGCTGATACCAGCTCTTTTGCGCGAGCTGCTCCGGGGAGATCAGCAAATTCACCAGAGGCAGGATCAGGGACACGCCCAGAAATTCAAAGGCCGTTCCAATCAACATCAGGAAAAAGAGGACGACGAAATAACGCCGCTCCTTTTTGGGAAAAATCATCTTCAGCTTGGAGAACAGGGACCGGTCTTCCATAGGCTTCCCCCCTTGTATGGTAACTTGCATTTTACCATACAAGGGGGGAAATGTCAATTTTCAAAGGAAAAAAGAATCAGAGCACCAGACAGATGAGGCCGTGGGCGCCTTCGTTGGCGATGCGCTCCACCGCCCGGCGAAGCTTCATCCGGGCGTCCTCGGGCAGGCCCGCCAGCTTGGCGTTCAGGCCGTCCCGCACCAGCTCATAGACCGTCTTGCCAAAGAGGTTGCTGTCCCAGACAGTCCCAGCGTCGGCGTCCTCTGCCGCGGTGAGCCGCTGTACCAGCTCCCGGGCCTGGTCCTCGCTGCCCACCACGGGGCTGAGCTCGGCGGCCAGGTCCGCCCGCAGCAGGTGGATGGAGGGCGCGGTGGCTTGGAGTCGGACGCCCCAGGCTCCACCCTTTTTCAGCAGCTCCGGCGTTTGCAGCGAGATCTCCTCCCGGGTGGGCATGACGACCCCGTAGCCGGTGGTACGCACCTGCTCCAGGGCGGCGCGGAGCCGCTCGTATTCCTCATGAATGGCGGCATAGCTGCCCAGGACCCGGAGCAGGTCGCCGTCGTTCTCCACGGGCACACCGGAGCGCTGGGACAGAATGCCGTAGAAGACCCCGTCGGGCAGGCTGACCGCATAGCGGACCGCGCCGCGCCCCAGGTCGATCTCGGAGACGGCACAGCGGCTGACCTCC
This sequence comes from Oscillospiraceae bacterium, assembly GCA_017429325.1. Taxonomy (GTDB): domain Bacteria; phylum Bacillota; class Clostridia; order Oscillospirales; family Oscillospiraceae; genus JAFRPC01. The sequence goes on from JAFRPC010000038.1 coordinate 23,591, forward strand.
TCCAGCGCCTCCAATCCCTCGCAGAGGCGGCCCGCCTGGGCCATTCGCGTCACCCCGGCCGCGCTCTCCCGGATCGCCCGGAACACGGTTTGCTTGCAGGGCTGCTCCGGCTCCAGCGCGTCGAACCAGGCGGGAAAGCTGAGCTCCAGCACCCGGGGCGGGAACTGGCCCAGCAGCTCCGTCAGCAGCTCCGTGACGGTGCTCCGGTCCAGGGTCAGCAGGTCGGCGGGCAGGACCCTGGCTCCGGTGCGGGCCTCTAAGGAGGCCGCCAGCTCCGCCGTCTCCGGGGCCTCGGGCTTCGCGGAGTTCAACAGGACCAAAAAGGGCTTTCCCGTGGCCTGCATATCCCGGATGGCCCGCTCCTCCGCCTCCGTGTAGGCCTCCCGGGGCAGGTCTGTGACGGTCCCGTCGGTGGTGACGACCAGACCCACGGTGCAGTGGTCCTCCATGACCTTCTTCGTGCCCAGCTCCGCCGCCTCGGTCATGGGGATCTCCCGCTCGAACCAGGGCGTCGTCACCATGCGCGGCTCCCCGTTCTCCGAAGCTCCCAAGGCGCCGGGGACCAGATAGCCCACACTGTCGATGAGCCGGACAGAGAGCTTGGTCTTGCCGTCCGGGCAGATCTCCACCGCCTCCTCGGGAACGAACTTGGGCTCCGCGGTCATGACGGTCTTGCCGGAGCCGCTCTGGGGCAGCTCGTCTCGGGCCCGCTCCCGGGCGTACTCGTCCGGGATATTGGGCAGCACCAGCTCTTCCATCATTCGTTTGACAAAGGTGGATTTCCCCACCCGCACGGGACCGGTCACGCCCAAGTAGACGCTGCCGCCGGTCCGTTGTTCCATATCCTCATAGAGCTTCATTCCGTGACCTCCTCTAAGGTAGTGACGCCCCGGCCCGTGGGGATCAGCAGCAGCCGTTCCCGGCTCAGGCAGACATCCTCCAGCTCGTTGGCCGTCCGGATGGCCCGGACTGTGCTGCCGTTGTCCCGGGCGATGTCCCAGAGCTCCCCCGAGGCCGCCCGGACCAGCAGGGACGGGCCCTCGGGACGAGGCAGCTGCTTCATGACGCCGCCGCAGAGGTTGCGCATAGGCGCGGTCTGGCAGTAGCGCTGGGCGACTCGCAGGGGCAGCAGGAGCTCTCTCCCCTGCTGCGTCGGCTCGCCGCCGGGCAGGATGGCGCAGCGCCATTCCGCGGAGGGCTCCGCCTTCCGCCCGATTTGCAGTTCCCGCCTGAGAAGCTTGCCCTGGAGCCGGTCATCTCCGTCGAAGTAGAGCAGATTCACGCTGAGGCTCCCCTGGGCCCGTTCTCCGCCGGGGACGGGGACCGCCCGGTCCCGGAAGCAGCTCCAATCCAGCAGCCGCTCTGCATCGGCGGGCAGCTCGATCCGCTCCGTGCGTTCCTCCTCCAGCCGGTCCAGGCAGGGGCTCAGGGCGACGCTCTCCCAAACGGGGGAGAACTCCCCCTCTAAATAGTAGGCGTCCTCGGTCAAAGTCACGGGGACCTCGCCCCAGAGGACGGTCTGGGCCGAAAAGCTCACGTTGACCAGCAGGCGGCGGCTGTCCGGCTGGCCGTCGGTGTCGATTTCCAGATGGCGCAGGATGGGCTGGATGGAGAGCCAGTCCGTCTCGGCGCAGCTCCGCTCCAGCTCGATATACTGGGAATAGGGCAGGGAGCCAGTCCAGGTGAAGAGGCTCCCGTCCTGGTCCGCGGCCAGGATGCGCAGCTCCAGAGCGCCCTGAAAGACGGCCTTGTCTCCCAGGACCCGGCGTTCCGTGACGGTGACGGTACACTGGGACTTTAGCAGGCGGTCCGCGCCGGGGCCGTCCTCTGGCATCAGCACCTCGTCGGCGATGCGGACCTCCTTCTCCGCGGCGCAGAGGGGCAGCCGCAGGGGATAGGTCTCGGTCCTGCAAACCAGCCCCTTCGGGCAGTCCGCCAGCTGCTGTAGGGTCAGTTCCGCCGGGCTCAGCAGGGTGAGCTCGCTGCACAGCCCCGCCCGCACCAGGAGCTTCCGGGCATTGACAAAGCGGGCCTCCAGGCCCCGCAGCCAGCACCAGCAGAAGAGGACAGAGTCCGCCTGGGTGGGGACTTTTTTCGTGACGGTGAAGGGCAGGCTGAGCTCCAGCCGCTCCGGGCTCTCCTCCCCCGCCGGGACATAGAGCACACCGGCCTGAATGCTGCCGGTGACGGTGACGCTGCCGCTGTCGATGCGGCGCTCCTCCACCAGCACCGCGCCGAAGCAGTCCACCACCCGCCCCAGCTCCGGCATGGTCTCGGGGACCGGGAGCTCCCCCGTCTGCTCCTGGTGAAGATCGTCAAAGCGCTTCTCCGCCAGGTATCGGATGGTCTGCGCTTGAAACAGGATTTCCATTGCTGCTTCCTCCTTGTGGTTTCTGCTGTAAGAATATGAGACCGAAGAGCCGAACATGCTCCCCGGTCTCAATTATTTATGGCCCTCGGTCCAGAATTTACGGCCAGCGTACAAAAAGTGCCAGCGTGATCAGAAGCCCTCCCAGGAGGAAGCTGATCCAGAACGAGCCGATCAGCGCCGAGATCAAAAACGCCGCCCCGGCCCAGAGCATGGGCCGGTACTGCCAGCGACAGCAAAACATACTCCCACCGCCTTCCGCTCAATTGTATGCGGAGGGCGGCGGGAGTATGCGAATCACAGCTTTCTGTCATTTTTCCCAGGGCTTGTACTGCTCGGCGGCCTCGTAGAGCCGCAGATAGCTCTGGTGGCGGGCAGCCGGAATCTCCCCGGCGGCCAGAGCCGCCAGGACGCCGCAGTCCGGCTCCCTGCGGTGGGTGCAGTCCAGGAAGCGGCACTGCCCCAGATAGGGACGGAACTCGGGGAAGAGCTCGGCCAGGTCCTGCTTGGGGACCGGCTCGGCCAGCTCCAGCTCCAGAGACGCAAAGCCGGGGGTGTCCACCACGTAGGTCCCCTCCCCTAAGGAGAAGCGCTCCACGTGGCGGGTCGTGTGACGGCCCCGCCCCAGCTTTTGGGAGACCTCGCCGATTTGGAGGGAGAGCTCCGGGCACAGGCGGTGCAGAATGGCGCTCTTGCCGACGCCGGAGTTGCCGGTAAAGGCCACGGTCTTGCCTGCCAGAAGCTCCCACAGTTCCGAGATCCCCTCGCCGGTCTCGGCACTGGTGCAGACCACGGGAAAGCCCGCGGGGCCGTAGAGCTTCGCCAGGGGCTCCGGAGAGGCCAGGTCCGTCTTATTGACACAAATCACAGGCGTCACGCCCTGGCGCAGGGCCAGGACCGTCATGCGGTCGATGAGAAAGGGCTCCGTCACCGGGATGGCCCGGGAGGCCAGGATGACCAGCACGTCGATGTTGGCGACGGCGGGCCGCAGAAAAGCGTTTTTCCGGGGCAGGATCTGCTGAACGGTCCCTTTTTCCCCCTCTCGCAGGACCACGACCCGGTCCCCCACCAGAGGGCATTCTCCGGTCTTCCGGAATTTCCCTCTGGCGCGGCACTCCAAAATCTCGTCCTCCACTGCCACGTAGTAAAAACCGGCCAGGGCTTTGACAATGACGCCCTGCTGCTCCACGGAGGCCGTCAAGGGGTCTCCTCCCCCTCCGATTCGGACTCGGAGGGCTCCGGGGCCTCGGAGGATTCGGTGGTGGATTCGCTGGGCTCCTCGCTGGTGGAGGGAGGCGGCACGGGACCCAGGGAGATGGTCAGGGTCACGGTGCTTCCGGGCATGACCTCCTCACCGCCCTCGGGACTCTGGCGCAGGACCTGCCCGGCAGGGACATAGTTGTTGTGCTCCGTCTCGGTTTTGACGGAAAGGCCCTGGCTCGTCAAAAGGTCGGTGGCCTCTTCCTCCGTTTTTCCGGTGACGCCGAAGAGGGTAATGGTCTGCTTGCCCTTGGAGACGGTAATGGTGACGACGGTGCCCTCCTCCACCTCCGTGCCCGCCTCGGGCGACTGGGAGATGACGTAGCCCGCAGACACGGTGGAGCTGTAGTCCTCCCTGGTCTGGACCTCCAGTTTCCGGGCGTTGAGGGAGGCGGCTGCATTGGCCGCCGAAGCGCCTGTCACTTTGGGGACCTGGACCAGCCTGGGACCTTTGCTGACATAGATGGTGACAACGCGTCCGTTTTTCAGCTCCGTGTCCTCCTCCGGGTCCGTGCGGGTCACATAGCCCTCGGGTACCTCGTCGCTGTATTCCTTCTCGATCAGAATCGTGAGCTTGATCTCCATTGCCTTGAGGATGCTGTTGGCATTCTCGGCGGAGTAGCCCGCGAGCTTCGGCATTTTGTCCATTCGCTCGCCCATGGATATGTAGAGGAAGATCTCGGTACCGGGGGGCACCTTCTCGCCCACGCCGGGGGCCTGGTCGCAGACCACGCCCATGGGGTATTTGTCGTTGTAGACGTAGGAGCTCTCATTGCTCACCAGGTTCAGATAGGGATAGTTCTCCCGGAGGATCTCGTCATAGATGTCGCCGATAAACTGCGGCACGTAGATGACCTCGGGGGCCGTCTCCGCGCTGGTGCCGACGGTGCCGTTGGGGGCAGTGGTGGTCGCCTCGCTGCTGCCGGACTGGCCCAGCACCAGGAAGAGGAGGACGATAAGGGCCAGGACCGCCAGAGAGATGGCCGCGATCATCCAGATGCGGCGGCGTTTCTCCTCCCGGTCCTGCCGCTCATACTCCCGCTCCAGCTCCTTCTGCCGGTTGGCGACGTTCTGGGGCTTGGCGGGCTGGATGCGGTTCCCGGCGCCTGTGCCGGTGGCGGAGCCGCCCTTGGGCAGGAAGGTAAAGCGGATGGCAGGGTCCTTGCGGAACTCCTCCATGTCCTTCAGCATGTCGGTGATGGAGGCGTAGCGGATGTTCAGGTCCGAGCACATAGCGTGCATGGTGATCTGCTCCAGGCCTGTGGGGATGTCGCTGTTGAGCAGGGACGGAGACAGGGGCGTGCCGTTGATGTGCTGGATGGCTACAGAGACGGGGGTCTCGCCGTCGTAGGGCGGGCGGCCCGTCAGCATCTCGTACATGACCACGCCCAGGGAGTAGATGTCCGAGCGGTTGTCCACCCGTGCGCCCCGGGCCTGCTCGGGGGAGATGTAATGGACGGAGCCTAAGGCCTCCTTGGTCAGGGTGTTGGCGGCGGAGGCGATGCGGGCGATGCCGAAGTCGGCCACCTTGACGCTGCCGTCCTTGAGGATCATGACGTTGTGGGGCTTGATGTCCCGGTGGATGATGTTGCGGCTGTGGGCGTGCTCCAGGGCCTTGGCGATCTGCATGGAGAAGTGAAGGGTCTCTCGCCAGGACAGGGGGCTGCGCTGGTCCATGTACTGCTTCAGGGTGATGCCGTCAATGAGCTCCATGACGATGTACTCATTGCCCTCGCTGCGGGACACGTCGTAGACGCTGACGATGTTGGGATGGGACATCATGGCGACGGCCTGGGATTCGCCGTGGAAACGGCGGCGGAAATCCGCGTCATTGAGATAGTCGTCCTTAAGGATCTTCACGGCCACCAGACGGTTGAGCCGGTGGTCCATTGCCTTATAGACCACGGCCATGCCGCCGACGCCGATGATCTCCAGGATCTCATAGCGGCCATCCAGGAGCTTCCCGATATACTGTTCCATTTTGATACCCCCTTCCTGTCAACATACCACGAGGACGACCGTCACGTTGTCCGGCGCCCCGCGGTCCTTGGCGATGCCCATGAGGCGCTGGCAGCAGTCCTGCTTGTTGACGCCGTGGATCACCTCGAAAAGCAGCTCCTGGTCCGCCAGATGGTTGGTCAGACCGTCGCTGCACAGCAGAATGCAGTCTCCCTGCCGCAGGGGCGAGGTGTAGAGGTCGCATTCCACCGACTGCTCCGTGCCGATGGCACGGGTGATAAAATTCTTGCCGGGATAAGATTTCGCCTGCTCGGAGCTGAGCTCCCCCCGCTGGACCATCAGCTCCACCAGGGAGTGGTCCAGCGTCACCCGCTGAATGCCCTGGCGGTTCATCAGATAGCCGCGGCTGTCGCCCACATTGGCGAAATAGGCCCGCTTGCCCAGGACCAGCACTGCCACAAGGGTCGTGCCCATGCCCTTCATATCCGCGTTGAGCTGGGCGTTTTCATAGACGGCGGTGTTGGCAATGGAGACCGCGGTGCGCAGCAGATAGTCCGCCTTGTCCTGGCTCATGCCGGGCCGGTAGCCCCGCTTGACCTCCTCGGTAAAGACCTCCGCCGCAAGGCGGCTTGCGACGTTGCCGGAACGGGCTCCGCCCATCCCGTCGCAGACCACGGCGAGCAGGTCATGGGCGCCTAACTTCTGGAGCAGGTAGTAATCCTGATTTTGCGTTCTGACAAGACCGGGATCGGTCAGACCCCATACTTCCATTCGGCACGGCTCCTTTCTCACAGTTTGTCTTCGGCGGAGCGCGTCGGGCGCTCCTGCGCGGGATTTGCGTTTCGATACTTTCTTCTCAGCTGGCCGCAGGAGGCGTCGATGTCGCTGCCCAGGGTGCGGCGGACCGTACAGGCGACGCCCTGGTCCTCCAGCTGCTTCTGGAAGCGGAGCACCGTGGCCCTGTCACTGGGCATCAAGGGGCTCTCCTCCACGTTGTTGAGGGGGATCAGATTGACGTGCGCGGGCAGGCCCCGGAGCCGCTTCAGCAGCAGCCGGGCCGCCTCGGGGCTGTCATTCACGTCCCGGATCATAGCGTATTCAAAGGAGATGCGGCGGCCCGTCTTCTCATAGTAGACACGGCAGGCCTCCAGCAGCTCCTCCACCGGCCAGCGGCGGTTGACGGGCATGATTCTGCTCCGGGTCTCGTCGTCCGGGGCGTGGAGGCTCACGGAGAGGGTGAGCTGCAGGCGGCTCTCCGCCAGCTCCAAAATCCGCGGCACGATGCCGCAGGTGGAAAGGCTGATGTGGCGCATCCCGATGTTCATCCCCGCCTCGCTGTTGACCAGCTCCAGGAAGCGGCAGACGTTGTCATAGTTGTCCAGGGGCTCTCCGATGCCCATGAGGACGATGTTGGAGATCTCCTGACCGGAGTCCCGCTCGGTGAAGAGCACCTCGTCCAGCATCTCTCCGGCGGAGAGCTTCCGGACCAGGCCTCCGATGGTGGAGGCGCAGAATGCACAGCCCATGGGGCAGCCCACCTCGGAGGAGATGCAGACGGTGTTGCCGTGGTGATAGCGCATCAGCACCGTCTCCACGCAGTTCCCGTCGTGGAGCTGCCAAAGATATTTGACCGTTCCGTCCAGGGCGGAGCTCTGGCGGCGCAGGACCTCCGGCGCGGTGAGCAGATAACGCCCGGCCAGCTCCTGCCGCAGGGCCTTGGGCAGGTCCGTCATCTCGTCGAAGGAGCGGACGCCCCGGTGGAGCCAGGTGTAGACCTGCTTCGCCCGGAAGGCGGGCTGGCCCAGCTCCGTCAAAGCGGCTTGCAGCTCCGGAAGCGTCAGACTTTTGATTTCTGTATTCATTCTTAACTCTTTCTCAGGCGTGCAATAAAGAATCCGTCGGTCCCATCGTCGCAGGGCAGCAGGGTACGCATCCCTGTGGGGACGGAGCCAAGACCCGGAAACTCAAAGGCTTCGGCCCGGAATTCCGGGTGGTCGGCCAGAAAGGCCTCCACAACGGCCTCGTTCTCCCGGCGGAGCACCGTACAGGTGCTGTAGACCAGCAGGCCGCCGGGCTTCAGGTGGGTCGCCTGGGCCTCCAAAATGCGCCGCTGGACGGCGGGCAGCTCCCGGGTGGGTCCCAGGTCCTTGTAGCGGATGTCGGGCTTCTTGCGGATGACGCCCAGGCCGGAGCAGGGCACGTCCGCCAGGATGCGGTCAAAGCCCTCCCGCCAGGCGGGGTCCGGGACAGAGGCGTCTTTTTCCAGGGCGGTCAAGCAGGTAACGCCCAGCCGAGCCGCGCCTTTTTCGATCAGGGTCAGCTTGTGAGGATGGATGTCGCAGGCAGTGAGACTGCCCCGGTCCTCCAGGGCAATGGCGGCGGCGAAGCTCTTGCCGCCGGGAGCGGCGCAGCAGTCCAGCACCCGCTGGCCGGGCCGCAGGTCCAGAGCCTCAACCGCCAGACGGGCGGCAGCGTCCTGAACGTAGAACCAGCCGTTTTGGAAGGCCTCGGTCTGCTCGATCCCGCCGCCGGTCAGCAGCAGGCAGTCGGGCAGCCAGGGATGGGGCGCCGCCGTGAGGCCCTCGGCCTCCAGAGCCGCCCGGAGCGTCGGCGTGTCGGTCTTCAGAAGGTTGGTTTGCAGGCAGGCGGGCGGGGCCTCGTTGTCGGCCCGCAGCAGGGGCTCCAACTTCTCCTCCCCCACGCTCTGCCGCAGCAGCTCGACCAGCTCCTGCGGGTGGCTGTACCGCAGCCAGAGCGCCTCGGGCAGGGTCAGCCGGGAGGGGTCCCGGAGCACGGCCCGCAGCACGCCGTTCACCAGACCGGCGGCCTTGGGATTGGTCAGGCGCTTGGCCTGCTCCACCGCCTCGTTCACCACGGCGGAGGGTGGCAGCCGGTCAAAAAACCGGAGCTGGCAGAGGGCCAGCCGCAGGATCTCCAGCACGGCAGGCTGTAAGTCCGTCAACCTGCCCTTGCAGTAGCGGCTGAGCCACTCGTCCAGCAGCAGGCGGTTTTGCAGCACGGAGGCGCAGAGCCGGGTCGCCAGCGCGGCGTCCCGCCGGTCCAGTCTGTCCCGGGCGAGCTGCTGCTTGAGGGCGGCGTCCGACCAGGCCCCGCCGCGGCGGCAGGCGATAAGAACGGTCAAAGCGGTGTCGCGTGCGGACATAGGTTCTCCTTTCGGGGGTGTTCTGCTGTCGGGGCAGACCCCTCCACCGGCCTTGCGGCCGGTCCCCCTCCCCTGCAAGCAGGGGAGGTTCTGTGGAGTGGATCAGATTTTTATGGGATGGCCGCGGAAGTAGTCGGCGGCGGGCATGGGCTTGCCGCCGGGGGCCTGGAGGCGGGTCAACAGGATGGCGCCGTCGCCGCAGGCCACGGCGAGGCCCTTTTTGTTCAGCTCCAGCAGGGTCCCGGGGGCGGCAGGACCGGAGGCAGGCCAGGACCGGGCCTCCCAGAGCTTGAACTCCGTTCCGCCCAGAACCGCCGTGGCGGCAGGCCAGGGGTTCAGGCCCCGGATCTGGGCCAGGATGGCCCGGGCGGGACGGCTCCAGTCCACGGGAGAGAGCTCCTTGGTCAGCATCGGGGCATAGGTGGCGAGGGCGGGGTCCTGGGGCCTGCGGCTTGCCGTTCCGGCAGAGATGGCCGTCAGGGTATCCTTCAGCAGGGCCGCGCCGATGGGCGCCAGGCGCTCCATCAGCTCCCCCGCGGTCTCGTTCTCCTCGATGGGGGTGGTGCGGACATCGATGATGTCCCCCTCGTCCATCCCGGCGCTCATATACATCGCGGTGACGCCGGTCTCCGGCAGGTCCTGGAGCACGGCCCACTGGACGGGTGCGGAGCCCCGGAGGGCCGGAAGGACGGAGCCGTGGATGTTGACGCAGCCCAAAGGCGGGATGTCCAAGACCCGCTGGGGCAGTATCTTCCCGTAGGCCACAGCCACGATCAGGTCTGGCGCCAGGGCCTTGAGGGATTCATACACGGCGTCGTCCCGGAAGGTCATGGGCTGATACACCGGCAGGCCGTGGGCCAGAGCCAGAGTCTTGACCTCAGAGGGCAGCAGCTTCATGCCCCGGTTCTTGGGGGTATCGGGCTTGGTATAGACCCCGACGACCGAATGCTCCGTTTCCAGCACGGCGGACAGGCAGGCCGCCGCAAAGGCAGGCGTGCCCATGAAGACGATCCTCATGCTTCCTCCTCTTCCTGGCTTTTCAGCATCTGCTCGTACTCCTCCTGGGTCATCATCTGATAGGCCCGCTCGGTGTAGAGATGCCCGTCCAGATGCTCCAGCTCGTGACAGAAGCAGCGGGCGATCAGCTCCTCGCCCTCGTATTCGTACCAGTCGCCGTGCCGGTCCTGGGCCTCCAGCTTCACATAGTTGGGCCGCTTGACCAGACCGACGCGCTCCGGTACGCTGAGACAGCCCTCCGGGCCGTCCTGCTCGCCGGACTGCTCCAGGATGCGGGGATTCACCAGCTCGATGATCTCCTCGCCCAGGTCCACCACCACGACCCGGCGCAGGATGCCCACCTGCGGGGCGGCCAGTCCCACGCCGTTGGCGTGGGTCATCGTCTCCTTCATATCGTCCAGCAGGACTGCCAGGCGGTCGTCGAAGGAGGTCACGGGGCGGCTGACTTTGTTGAGAGAGGGATTCCCCTCGGTGAGTATCATTCGCAGAGCCATTTTGGGTTTCTCCTATTCGTAGCCGTTCACGTCCACCCAGAGGCTGACCCCAGCGTTCTCCTTTTGTCCGGAGAAGGCGCGGAGCAGGCTGCTGAGCTCCAGGCGCAGGGCCTTGGAGCCGGTGCAGCAGAGGGTGAGACGGAAGCGGAATTTGTTGTTGATTTTGGGAATGGCGGCGGGGGCAGGTCCCAGCAGATTCACTGCCGCGCTGAGAAGGCCCGTCTCCCGGAGCCGCTGCCAGAGGGTCTGGGCGAAGCGCCGGGCGCAGTCCTCCACGTGGCGCTCCGGGAAGCCGGAGAAGCCGATTTGGAAGAGGTCGCAGGCGGGCGGACAGCTCCGCAGCCGCCGCAGGGGAAGCTCCGACCTATAAAAGCTGTCGTAGTCCTGGGCCGCAGCCTGGAGCAGGACCGTATTGCGGGGCGTCATGGTCTGGATGAGGGCCGTGCCGGGCTTCTGTCCCCGTCCGGACCGCCCCACCACCTGGGTGATCAGGGAGAAGGTGGTCTCGGAGGCGCGGTAGTTGTCCATGTAGAGGGAGGAATCCGCGTCCACCACGCCCACCAGCGTGACGTCGGGAAAGTTCAGGCCCTTCGCCACCATCTGTGTGCCCAGCAGGATGTTGATGTCCTCCTGCGCAAAGCTGCGCAGCACGGTCTCGTGGGAGTTCGTGGGGCTGATGGTGTCGGCGTCCATGCGCAGGAGCTTGACGCCGGGGATGAGCTTGTTCAAATCGTATTCCAGCTGCTGGGTGCCGACACCCACCCGCTTCAGGGCGCCGCCGCAGGCGGGGCAGCGGGCATAGACCGGCTGGGAATGGCCGCAGTAGTGGCACATGAGCCGCTCGTTGACCATGTGGTAGGTCAGGTTGACGCTGCACCGGGGGCAGGTAGGGACAAAGCCGCAGTCCACGCAGAGGACCAGGCGGTTGCCGCCCCGGCGGTTCAGCAGCAGGATAGTCTTTTCCTTCCGGGCCATCCGGTCCAGAATGGCGTCCAGCAGGCGGCGGCTGACGGCGGTGCCGTTGCCGTCCCGGAGCTCCTGCTTCATATCCACCAGCTCGGCGGCGGGAAGCTCTCGTCCGTTGTAGCGGGCGGCCAGACGGCAGAGGGTGTAGTCCCCGTTCTCGGCGCGGTACATGGTCTCAACGCTGGGTGTGGCGGAACCCAACACCACCAGTGCGCCTTCCCGGCTGCCTCTGCACAGGGCTACCTCCCGGGCGTGGTAGCGAGGCGCGTTCTCGGATTTGTAGGTGTGCTCCTGCTCCTCGTCCACCACAATGAGGCCCAGCTTCTCCAGCGGCGCGAAGACGGCAGAGCGGGTCCCCACCGCGACCCGGGCTTCGCCCCGGGCGATGCGCTTATACTCGTCATACCGCTCCCCCACCCGAAGGGCGCTGTGGAGCACGGCGATTTCTTTGCCGAAGCAGGCGGAGAGGAGGCTCAGGAGCTGGGGCGTCAGGGCGATCTCCGGGACCAGAAGCAGGGCGCTTCGGCCCGAAGCCAGGCAGCGGCGGATCAGGTTGATATAGACGGCCGTCTTGCCGGAGCCGGTGACGCCGTAGAGCAGGGCCGCGCCGGGCTTCCCGGCGTCCAGCTTGCCGCAGAGGGTCTCGAAAACCCGCTGCTGGTCCGGGCTCAGGGCGAAGGTCGTATCCCCCTCGTAGGGCACGATATGGCTCCCCCGCAGAAGCTCCCGGGTGTCGATGCGCAGCAGGCCAGCCCGCTCTAAGGAGCGGACCGTTTGCAGGCTCGCCCCTGTAAAGTATTGCAGCTCTTTGAGGGATATGACGACGACGGTGGACAAAAGTTCCATGGCAGCGTGCTGCATGGGGGCTTTTTTTCCGCGAAAATGCTCCTCGATCTGGCTCCGGTCCGCTGTGAGCTCTAAAATCAGCTCGGTCCTGTCGCTCTTCTTCCGGCGGAGCTCGGTCTCGGTCCGCAGCCAGCCCCGGTCCTTGAGACGCTGGAGAGCCGCCGCCGCGGCTGGCCCGCCGCCGCACTGGCGGCTGAGGGCGTCGTCCCGCAGGCGGCCTCCGGCTGCCCGGACCAGCTCGACGACGCGCCTTTGCAGGGGCTCGTTTTCCAGGCGGGCCTCCCAGTTCTCGGGCAGCTTCGCCAGGGAATAGACCTCCCGGCTGCGAAGCCACAGCCCCGCCGGAAGCATGGCGCGGACGGCCTCGTAGTAGGTGCAGAAATACCGCTCCCGGACGAAGGCCGCCAGCCGGAGCATCTGTTCGGACAGGACCGGCGCGGGGTCCAGAAGCTCGGAAACGGTTTTCAGCGCCTGGTCCGGGTCCTCGCCGGGCTCTAAGCTCAGGACCATGCCCTCCCGCAGACGGTTTCCGGCGCCGAAGGGCACGCTGACCCGGCAGCCGGGCCGCAGAGCCTCCAGTCCGGGCGGGACCAAATAGCTGTAGGGTTTGTCGATGGCGTAGAGGGAAACGTCAACGGCAATTTTCGCAATCATAGTCTGTCAGCTTCGGAGCGTCCGGGGCTCAGCGGAGATAGCTCTTCTTGATCTGGGCCGCCAGCTTGCCCTCGGCCACCTCGCGGATGGCGAGGGTCACGGGCTTCTCGGTCAGGGGCTCGTCGAACTCCTTGGCCTCCAGCGCGATCTGGCGGGCCCGACGGGCCACAACGTTCACCAGCAGATAGCGGCTGTCAATGTGGTTCAAAAGCTCACTCATGGGGGGGTACAGCATGTTACGATTCCTCCTTCAGGACATGCAATTGGTTGTCTGCCCGCACTGCCTCGGCACGGAGAACGGCCTGTACGTCGTCCACCGCGTCGGAGAGGCGGTCGTTTACGATGATGTATTGATAGCGGGGGGCGACGCGGTATTCCACTCTGGCCCGCTCCAAACGCTCCCGGATCTTCTCCTCGGAGGTATCTCCCCTGCCCCGCAGCCGCGCCTCCAGAACCTCGAAGGAGGGAGCCGCGATAAAGATAAAGGTCGCGTCGGGACGGCGCTCCATGATTTGCAGGCCGCCCTGGACCTCGATCTCCAGGACCACGTCATGGCCCTCGGCCAGCATCTGGTCCACGGGCTCCTCGGGGGTGCCGTAGAGGTTGTCCACATAGACGGCGTGCTCCAGGAAGCGATTCTCCGCCAGGCCGCGCTCAAACTCCTCCCGGGAGAGGAAATAGTACTGGACGCCGTGGACCTCGCCGGGACGCATCTCCCGGGTGGTGGCGGAGACGGAGAGCCGCACGTTGGGGTCCCGCTCCATCAGCGCCTTGACAACAGTGCCCTTGCCGACGCCGGAGGGCCCGGAAATCACGATCAGTCTACCCTTCTTCATGGTCTTCCTCCTCTGCCGCCCCGTCTGCGCGGGCGCGGATGGTCTTTGGCTCCAGCGCGGAGAGTATCACGTGGTCCGTGTCCATGATCAGGACGGACCGGGTCTTGCGCCCAAAGCTGGCGTCGATCAGCATTCCCCGGTCCCGGGCCTCCTGGGCCAGCCGCTTGACCGGCGCGGAGTCTGGACTGAGGACCGAGAGCAGCCTCGCCGCGGAGATCAGGTTGCCAAAGCCGATGTTGATGAGCTGCATAGTTACACCTCTCTGAGGCCTGTGAGGCCCCTCATCCGTCATCCGCCTTGCGGGAGACGGCGGATGCCACCTATTTTATGTATAGGATACCATTTCCGCAGCAAAGCAGCGCAAATGGTGATAAAACACAAAACAATCCACCGGATTGTTTTGCCCGAGGGGGAAGGCTTTATTCTATGTTTTGAATTTGCTCGCGGATCTTCTCCAGCTCGGCCTTGAGGTCCACCACGGTGCGGGCGATCTCCAGGTCGGCGCATTTGGAGCCGATGGTGTTGGTCTCGCGGTTGATCTCCTGCATCAGGAAATCCAGCTTGCGCCCGATGGGCTCCGCGGCGCGGAGCATGGTGCGGAGCTGGTCGAGATGGCTGCGGAGCCGGACGGTCTCCTCGTCCACGGCCACCTTGTCGGCGAAGATGGCGGCCTCGGTCAGGATGCGGGCCTCGTCCACGGAGGCAGAGGTCAGGACCTCCTGCATCTTTGCCAGCAGCTTCTCCCGGTACTCGGCCACGGTCTGCGGGGAACGGGCCTCCACAAAGGCGACCTTCTCCAAAATCAGCTCCGCCTTAGCGCCAAGGTCCTGGGCCAGGGCCTCGCCCTCGGCGCTGCGCATAGCGTCGTAATTCTTCAGGGCCTCCGCCACCACACCCAAAAGCTGGGCCTTCAGCGCCTCCTCGTCCTGCTCGGTCTTTTCGACGGTGAAAACGTCGGGCAGGCGGGCCAGGGTGCTGACGGAGATGTCGTCCCGGACGGGATAGTTCTCGGCCATGGTCTTCATCGCGGCCAGATAGCCCTCCAGCACCGGGCGGTTGAGGCCGATGCGGACATCGGTGCTCTGGGTCAGGTTGACAGTGACGAACACGTCCACCTTGCCCCGGGTGACGGACTGCTTCACCGCCTGCTTGACGGCCTCCTCGCAGAAGGCGTAGAGCCGGGGCAGCTTCACGCCGCAGTCTAAATAGCGGTTGTTGACGGAGCGGAGCTCCACGGTGATCTGCTTGTCCGCAAATACACCGACGGCCCGACCGTAGCCGGTCATGCTTTTGATCAAATCGAATCGTCTCCTTGTTCCGAATATGGCGGACAAGCAATGCTTGTCCCTACAGTTTCAGCTTCGGCAGGACCTTCAGGCGGAACCAGCCGATCAGGATGGAAAAGGCAATATCATAGGCTGCAAAGGCGGCCAGCAGGGCCAGGACCAACAGGACGGGGCCGACGGCGCTTTCGGTAAGGGCTGCGGGAATGGCGGCGGCAAAGAGCTTGGTAAAAAGAACGTACATGAGCGTCATGCAGAGGGCGAAGCCCAGAAGCTTCAGGACCCAGCCGTACAGCGGCTTCCCCAGTTTGGTCTGGTATTTCTCGATCAGGGCCTTCCAGATGGGATAGTGGCCGAAGAAGCAGAGGAACCAGACGCCCGCCGTCTTGTCCGGCAGCAGGAGCAGAGCCAGGAGCGCCGCCACCGCGGCGCTGCCCGCGGCCCAGCCATAGCCGCAGACGATCACGACGGCGGCGGGAAACAAGCCCGCCAGAGCCGCCAGGGACAGGGTGACGCGGGGCAGCAGCAGGCTCCCCGCCAGGCAGAACACACAGAGCGCGGCGATGAGCGCGGCAAAGCTCAGCCTTTTCGTCCGACTCATCAACGGCAGCCTCCCCCGCCGCACAGGCAGTTCAGGCAGAGCAAGGCATTGCAGATGTCACAGGCCGTGTCCATGCCGCTGCCCTGATAGTTGGACTGCCGATAGGGGGTGTAGCCGCCCTGGACCGTGCGAAGGGCATTCTGATACTCGTAGTTGCCGGGCATCATGGCGCAGGCCGCCTGGTAGTTCTGCCGGGCCTCGTCCAGCCAGCCGCGGCGATAGGCGATGCTGCCCTTGAGATAGTACCACTCGGCGTCCCGGTTGGCCGCCGTGTTCAGCAGGGACTCGGCCGCGTCCAGCTGGTTGGCGTTGATATAGGAGCGGACCTGGGCATAGGAGCCGCTGGAATTGCTGTCCCGGTAGCTGCCGTAGCTTTGATAGCCGCTCTGATACGCGCCTTGATACGTGCCCTGACTGTTCCCGCTCTGATAGCCGCTCTGGCCGGAACGGGCCCGTGTAATGGCGTCGTAGGCCTCGTTGATCTCCTTCATCTTCTCCGAGGCCAGGTCGGCCAGGGGGTTGTTGGAATAGTTGTCCGGATGGTATTTTTTGACCAGCTCGCGGTAGGCAGTTTTGATTTCACTGTCGGTTGCGGTGCGGGAAACGCCCAGCACCTCGTAAGGGTCTTTCATGTGTCTCTCCTTTCGGCATTGGGGGCTCCGCGCTTCGACATGAGACGCGGAAGTCCGGCCCTTGCCTGGAATTTATGGGCCTTGACGGCGGCAAAGACCGCGGGCAGGCCGAGATATACGATATTCTCCAGCAGTGCGCCGTAGGCGCAAAGCGGCAGCAGCGCCAGCGCTGCCCCGGCTAAATTCACCGAGGCGTCGGTGAGCTGGGTCAAATACTCCAAAATCTCCGGCTCCAGCTCGCTCTCCTTCGGCGCAAAGCGGAAGCGCAGCGGATTGTAGGCGTCGTCCTCGCAGTCCTCCCGCAGGTCGTCCAGCGCGTCCGCCAGATAGAGGAAGCGCCCGGTCTGATAGAGCAGCTGCTCCATGGGGCGGCGCAGGGCGGGGTCCTCTAAGTCAGCGGCACAGCCCGCCACGATGCGGGCAAAGGTATCCGCCACGGCGTCGATGGAAGGGCTCTGGGCCTGCTCCAGCTCCCCCAGCCGGGAAAGCTGGGTCCGGGTAAGCGCTGCGAAGGCGGGCAGTGCGCCGCAGGCCTTCCGCCAGGCTCGCCGGTAGACCAGCGTCAGCAGCCGGGCGGGCAGACTCCGGAAAAAGCCCTTGTCCCGCACGTCGTCCCGCAGCTTCTCCACGCAGAGGAGCACGGTGCAGGCGGCCACGGGCCGGTAGCCCTCCGGGTCCGGGATGCAGGGCTTTTTCCCGCAGACCCGCGCCGGGCACCAGCACTTCCGGGGCTCCGGCGGCGTAAAGACCGAGGCCCGGAGCAGGTAGAGAAAGGTCATGTCGTAGTTGACCAGGAAGCGGGCTGGAAAGCCGTATTCCTTCCCCAAGGCCCGGCACAGGCCGCAGTAGGCCGCCCGGTAGGCGTCCAGTTCCTCCGCGGCAAGCCGGTCGATTCGGGGTCTGACGTAGCCGAACATCCCCGTTTAGTCCTCAGGCGTCGGTTCCGGGGCGTTGGCGCTCATATTGATGCTGATCTCCACCGTGTCGGCAACGCTGACAGCGGGATGCTCTTCATTGACGATGTTTCCCGTGACCGTAAAGGCGCCGAGCCGGTCCTCCTCGCTCAGGTCCACCACGATGTAGAGGCCGTTGTTCCTGGCCTGCTGCAGCTCCCGGATCTCCTCGGTGCTGCCGCGGACCCGGACCTTGACCGTGCCGGTGAGGGCCTGGGCCTCGAAGCCCTCCGGAATGTTGATCAGGCGGATGTCAGAAATTGAGATATTGCTGGAGCTGACGCCCGTGATGGTGATTTTCACCGTGGCCGTCGTCTCGCCGCTGATGCTGGACACGCCGGTTGGAAGGACCAGATTGTAAGTGTGCTCCAAATGGTCGGAGATCGCAGACAAATCTACGTCGCCCAGGATCATCACGTCCTCCAGGGCCTCGATGGCCTCCCGGGAGCCCTTGACCTGAATGGCCTCGGGCTCGATCGTCACCTTCGCGTTCTCCTCCTTGACGCCGCCTCCGGCCAGCAGCCGGACGCCCAGTTCCAGCTTCCTGGTGCTGAGCACCGGCAGCGTCAGATTCACATTGGAGGCATTGAGGGTGGTGTACTCGGAGAGCTCCAGCTCCTCTCCCGCCTCGTCCAGGAAGGTCACGGGGACCGTCACGAGCTCCGTCTGCTTCAGGTCGGATACGTCATAGGTGACGACCGCCTTGGCGATCTGCTCTACCTCGTAATCCGGGCCCTCGACCACGAGCTCCTCGGGATCCAGAACAACGCTGTTGGACTCAAAGAAGTAGCCCTCCTGCACTGCCCCCGTCCATGGGAACTCAATGGGGATGCTGCGCTTTTCCAGCTTGGAGACCGTGATGGTAACGGTATCTGTGCTCTTGCGAAGGATGTCCACCTCGCTGGAACGGACCGTGTCCGGGAAGGTAACGGTGCAGGTCAGGGCGTACTCGCCCGGCTCCCGGATCTTGCTGGCGTCGGCGTTGATGCGGATGCTGTCTGCGTTGAGCTTGGAGAGATTGACGCGGGAGGTGCTGAGCTCCAGAGACAGCGTCTCGGCGCTGCGCCCGGTGATGATCAGGTTGCGCTCCTCCAAGACAATGGAGCCGTCAATATTGATGGGAATGGCGCTGATCCTGCTCGTCGTCTCCGGCGCAACGCTGCTGACAACGTAGAGCCAGAGCAGGATCGCCCCCAAAAGGGAGACCAGCATGGTGACAAACTTACGGCTTCGAGACATGGCTGCCGCCTCCCTTCCTCTGATTCTTGCGCTTGATAATACTGTCCAGGACGCCGCCGCGCTCCCCTTCCTCGCCCACAAGCTCCTGAAGCAGGAGCTTGTGCAGGGTCTTGGGGGCCAGGTGGCGCTTGAGCATTCCACCCTCCGCCACGGAGATGGCCCCGGTCTCCTCGGAGACGATGACCACCAGGGCGTCGCAGACCTCGCTCATGCCCACACCGGCCCGGTGCCGGGTGCCCAGGTCCGAGGAGAGGCTGCGGTTCTCCGACAGGGGCAGCACGCAGCCCGCCGCCTCGATGCGGCAGTCGTGGATGATCATGGCGCCGTCATGGAGGGAAGCCTTGGGGAAGAAGATGTTCCGGATCAGCTCCTGCGACACGGCGGCGTCCACCTTGGTCCCGGTGGCGGTGATCTGCTCCAGGGAGTTGGTGCGCTCAAAGACGATCAGCGCACCGACCCGCTCCTGGGACATGGCCTCGCAGGCCTCCACCACCTGATTGACGGCCTCTGTTTGGATGGTAACGGTATGGGCAGGATTCAGCCCGATGAGGCCGCGGACATAGCCCTTGCCGCCGACCCGCTCCAGCAGGCGCCGCAGCTCCGGCTGGAAGACGATGACCAGCGCGACAAAGCCCAATTGCAGCACCCGATCCAACAAATAATTGACGGCGTGCAGATTCAGCAGGTCCGTGATCAACGTCGCCAGCAGCAGAAAGACGATGGCCTTGACGATCCGCTTGGCGCTGGTGTTCCAAATCAGGCTGATGACGTAGTAGAGCAGCACCGCCACCACAAGGATGTCCAAAATATCCGTCAGACGGACCGTTGGAAAGGTGCTCCTTAAATTGGAAAAGAATTCCTGTATTTCTTTCATAGGCTCGCTCCTGCTCTCGGGATGGAGGCTTGCGTCTCCATACAGTAATCCTATTTTATCTCATAGATTATACCCCATCGGGCAGAAAATAGCAAGGACTTTCTTTTAACGGAGTGTGTTTTTTTGGTAAACGGATTGTATATTTTCCAGCAGCCGCCGGGTGGCCGTCAGAAAGCCCTCCACGTCGGCGGGCTCAGACAGGGCGGACAGAGACAGGCGCAGGGTTCCCTCCGGCAGGGTGCCGCCGGTGCGGTGGGCCAGAGGCGCACAGTGGAGCCCCGCCCGCAGGGCGACGCCCAGGGCGTCGTAGCGCTCCGCCGCCGTCTCACAGTCGAGGCCCGGCAGCCGGAAGGACAGGACCCCGGCCTGTTCTGCCCCGGTGAAGACGGGAAGCCCCAAGCGCTTCAGCCCTGCCGCCGCCCGGCGAAGGAGCTGCTCTTCCCGGGGGCGAAGCTGCTCCGGCGGCTGCCGCAGCAGGTAGGAGATCCCCTCCCCCAGCCCGGCGATGCCGGGGACGTTCAGCGTTCCGGCCTCCAGGCGGTCCGGCAGCTCCTCCGGCATGGTCTGGTCCAGGGAACGGCTGCCGGTGCCGCCGAAGCGCAGAGGCTCCGGAAGGCTCCGACAGAGCAGCAGCCCGGTCCCCTGGGGCCCCAGCAAGCCCTTGTGCCCCGGCATGGCCGTGAAGGCCGCGTTCCAGGCCACGGGCTCCACGGGCAGCAGTCCGGCGGACTGAGAGGCGTCCACGACAAAGGGAATGCCCCGCGCCGCGCAGAGGGCCCCGATCTCCGCCACAGGCAGAATAGCGCCGAAGACGTTGGAGACGTGGATGCAGACAGCCGCCCGGGTCCCCGGCGTCAGGGCCCGGGCGAAGGCCTCCGTCCAGGCTGCCGGGTCGAACAGAGGGGCCGTGACGACGGCCATCTCCGCCCCCAGCCCCGCCAGGGTGCGGGTCACAGCGTTATGCTCCAGCCCCGAGAGCACCACCCGGTCGCCGGGGCGGACCAGGGTCCGCAGGGCAGTATTCAGCGCCTCGGTGGCGTTGGCTGTGAAGCAGATCTGCTCCGGCTCCAGGCCGAAGAAGCGGGCCGCCAGGGACCGGGTGCGGAAGACGGTCTCCTCAGCCCGGCGGGCCGCGGCGTGGCCGCCCCGGCCCGGATTGGCGCAGCGCCGCAGCGCCTCCTGCACGGCCTGGGCCACCTGGGGCGGTTTTTTCAGCGTGGTGGCAGCGTTGTCCAGATAGATCACGGCCCCACCCTCTCAAAGCTCCCGTCCTCCTGCCGCAGAAAGACGCCGCGGACGGCGACGCCCTCCCGCTCCAGCAGGCCCGCGGCTTTTCCCAGCTCCGCCTCCCGCACCGTCAGCGCATAGGCGCAGCCCTCCGGCGCGATCACCCGAGGCGCCCGGACCAGCCGATGGTCGATGCCCCCACGGCGAAGCGCGGCGCTTCCCTTCTGCCCCGGCGTGACGGAGCGCACAGTAAAATATACACGATTCATTGCGATCCCTCCCGGACATTCTATGCCGAAAGGCGAAAAAAGGACCCTTCCCCCGATTCTTGCCGAAATCAGGGGAAGGGTAGGAAGCGCAATCGTCAGCTGCGTGATTCAAAACTCCATCATGCCGCTGGCCCGCATGGAGAGATAGGTCCGGGGACTGATGATAAAGTGGTCTGCCAGCGCCACGTCAACGGCCTTCATCGTATGGACTGCGGCTTTCGTATATTCCAGGTCCTCCAGGGAGGGGAGCATCGTGCCGCTGGTGTGATTGTGGGCCAGCACGACCACCGAGGCGTTTGCCAGGATGGCCGCCTCCACCAGCTTGCGGGGAGGCAGATTCACCACGTTCACCGCGCCGTGGCAGATCTCCCGGCACTCGATGACCTTGCATTTGGCGTCCATAGACAGCAGCCAGGCCCGTTCTTCCCGCTGGTCGCTGACCATGGTGCAGAGGAAGGCGCCGATCTCGGCGGTGCTGCGCAGGTAGGTCTCGCCGGAAAAGCGGGAGAGCTCCACGCGATTGAGAAGGTCGGAATACAAGCGAATCAGCGCAGCGCTCCGTTTTCCGATGCCGGGGACCTGCATGAGCTGCTGTTCCGAGACCTCGAAGACCCGGTGCAGGCTTCCAAAAGCCTGGAGCAGCTTGTGCGCCAGGGGATTGACATCCCGGCGCGGAATGGCATAGCTCAGCAAAAACTCCAGCACCTGCACGTCGGAGAAGGCAGACAGGCCGTTGCCCCGATAGAGCTCCAGCATCCGATCCCGATGTCCGCTGTGGAGCTGCTCCGGCTTCTGCTCCGGCGTCCGCTTCTGTTTTTCCATGCCGCCTCACCTCCGCGCTGTGTCGGCTGCGCCTGTTTGGGGTATCATAGCAGATTTCTGTCGCTTTGTAAACCCGGATTTCTTTCGCTTTGCCCTCCCGAATTTCTTTCGCTTTGCCCTCCCAACAGCATTGCAATTTGCGCGGGTTTGTGGTAAGCTGAAAGCAGGATGCGAGGGAGGGGTTCTGTATGAAAAAACGATATGCCCTGTGGCTGGCCCTGGGGGCCACGGTCCTCTGGCTCTGCTTCATCTATACCCGCTCCTCCAAGCCCGCCGTGGTCTCCGACCAGGAGAGCGGCTGGGTGCTGGAGCTGCTGCAAAGGCTGATCCCCTCAATCAGTATGCGGCTGGTCCGCAAGCTGGCGCATTTCACGGAGTACGCCGTCCTGGGCGGGCTGCTCTGGCTGGACCTGCGGCTCTGGGGACGCGGGAGCGTCCTGCTGCCCCTGGGGGCGGGGCTGGTCTTCGCCGCCGCCGACGAGCTTTTGCAGACCTTCATCCCGGGGCGGAGCGGTCAGGTCAAGGACGTGCTGATCGACTTCTGCGGCGTCTGCTTCGCCGTCGGCCTGCTGTGGCTGATTTTCCGTTGGCGTGAACGCAAGCGCGCACAAAAAAGCCATTCATAAGGGCCGATGTGGGCATCGGCCCCTACGAGCGGTCGAAGCGATAGGGCCGATGTGGGCATACTTCGTGACTCTGCGAGTTCGGCCCCTGCAGAACGAATCAAGAAAGAGAAATTGTAAGTTAAATAGAAAGGGCGTGATCTCATGCGAGGTCCCGGCGGTCTCGGTCCCCGCGGCTTCCTCACCGACGAGGAAAAACAAAACAAGCCTGTCGTCACCAAGGGTCTGCTGCTCCGTATTCTCTCCTATCTGAAGCCCTACTGGCCCCAGTTCCTCCTGGTCTTCCTGGCGATATTGCTCTCCGCCACGGTGGGCCTGCTGCCCTCCATCATCACGGGCCGCATCGTGGACGAGGCCCTGGTGGGCAAGAACATGAAGCTGCTGATCCAGCTTCTGCTGGCGGCCTTCGCCACCCTGACCATCTCCCAGGTCATCGGCGTGCTGGAGAGCTACATCAACGCCTGGATCTCCCAGCGCATCATCTTCGACATGAAGAACCAGATGTATGACCACCTTCAGCACATGCCCCACGCCTTTTTCACCTCGGAGAAGCAGGGCGACATCATCACCCGCATGAACTCCGACATCTCCGGCGTCAGCTCCGTGATCTCCGGGACCCTGGCCTCCATCGTCAGCAACATCGCCACGGTGGTCACGTCCTTAGTGGCCCTGTTCACCATGAGCTGGCCTCTGGCCCTGGTGGGCATGGTGGTCATTCCCCTGCTGATCCTCCCCACCCGCAGCGTGGGCCAGACCCGGTGGAAGCTCCTGACCCAGAGCCAGGCCAAAAACGACGAGATGAACCAGATGATCAACGAGACCCTCTCCGTCAGCGGCTCGCTGCTGGTGAAGCTCTTCGCCCGGGAGGACCGGGAGTATGCCCGCTTTGTGGGCCTCAACGAGGAGGTCACGAAGCTCCACCTCAAGGAGCAGCGCTCCGGCAAATGGTTCGGCGTCGTCATGGGCATGTTCACCCAGCTTGGGCCTCTGCTGATCTACTTCGCCGGCGGCTGGCTCATCATCGCCAAGGGCGACACCGGCCTCACCGTGGGCACCATCACCGCCACGGTGGCCCTGATCAACCGGCTCTACCGGCCCGTCCAGAGCCTGCTGAATATCCAGGTGGACTTCACCCGCTCCCTGGCCCTCTTCACCCGCATCTTTGACTACTTCGATATGAAGAACCCCATTGTCTCCAAGGACAACGGCAGGAAGCCCGACATGAAGCACGCCGACATCCGCTACGAGCACGTGGTCTTCTCCTACGATGCGGAGAAGCCTCTGCTGACGGACATCGACTTCACGGTCCCTGCCGGGAAGATGTACGCCATTGTGGGTCCCTCCGGCTCCGGCAAGTCCACCGTGGTCAACCTGATTCCCCGGCTCTATGACGTGCTGGGCGGCCGGGTCACGGTGGGCGGCGTGGATGTGCGGGACATGGACCTCAAATATCTGCGCTCCAACATCGGCGTCGTGACCCAGGAGAGCTACCTCTTCAACGGCACCATCCGGGAGAATCTGCTCTACGCCAAGCCCGACGCCACCGACGACGAGCTGGAGGAGGCCTGCAAGATCGCCAACATCCACGGCTACATCTCCAGCCAGCCCGAGGGCTATGAGACCATCGTGGGCAACCGGGGCCTGAAGCTCTCCGGCGGCGAGAAGCAGCGGCTGTCCATCGCCCGGGTCATCCTGAAGGACCCGAAGATCCTGATCCTGGACGAGGCCACCTCCGCCCTGGATTCCATCTCGGAGAACGCCATTCAGGAGGCACTGGAGCACTTGATGGAGGACCGGACCTCCATCGTCATCGCCCACCGGCTGTCCACCATCCTGAAGGCGGACCGCATCTTAGTGGTGCAGGGCGGCGTCATCGCCGAGGCCGGAGACCACGAGAGCCTGCTGGCCAAGGGCGGCGTCTACCGGGAGCTCTACGAGACCCAGTTCCGGAAGATTCTGGAAATGGAAGGCAAGCAAGGCTGATAAGACCCAGGACTGACGCCAAATCGTCAGACCCGGGTCTTACTCAACTCATGGCTGCCATGCGACGGGGAGCTCCTGCGTCTGCTTGCCGTCGAAGACCTTTGCCGTGCCCTTTGTCAAGCCGGTAAAGTCCACGCTGATCTGCTCGCCCTGCGCGGTGTATTCGTATTCCACGGAGCGTCCCATTTCATTATTCCAAAACGCGACCTGAAAACTGCCTGAGGCGCCGTTGACGGTCAGTGCTCCGTCTTGGATTCCAATCTCTGCCGTACCGTCAGTATGGAACCGAATCTCCGCCAGATTTGCATCGGTGTCTGCGGAGACCCCAGACAGCTGGAATTTTACCTCTGCTCCCTGGGATAAAACGGTCCATTTGTCCAGCGTCCAGAGCAGCGAGGCCTCTCCCTCGCAGTACAGGCTCGCGGGCCAGGTCCTGAGGCAGGGCCGCTCGGTGGATGAGAATGTATAGGACGCACTATAAGGTACTGTAAACTCAAACCAGGCCGGGTCTCCCCCTTCTCCATGCATACGTCCCGCCTTCCCCGGAATGTTCCCGTAGAAGTCATTCGGCCCGCCGCAGTGTAGCGTCCCGCCGTCAGCGTCCGTCAAATCGCAAAGCATACCGACATTGAACACCACTTCATCCGGAATCGGCAGACCGCCCGCACTGTTCGACGCCCGACACCCCGCCAGGAACAGTATACATAAAACAATAATTATTTTCCGTATTTTCATAATTAGCCTCCTTTACACTGATAATATATCATAAAAAAGAATAAATGTCAATATATATCACACACATATATATTGACATTTTTTCTTTTTTATGT
The DNA here is from genome assembly GCA_017429325.1 of Oscillospiraceae bacterium. Taxonomy (GTDB): domain Bacteria; phylum Bacillota; class Clostridia; order Oscillospirales; family Oscillospiraceae; genus JAFRPC01. Next base: position 48,490 of record JAFRPC010000038.1, read on the forward strand.
TATAAGATTAAAGGTGATATTGATGACAGATTCATTCGGCCAGGTCAACTTCCAGCGCGGCGTCGCTTCGGTGGTCGTTTTAAGCCTGTTAAAACAAGCAGACATGTACGGATATCAGCTGGTCCAGGAGATGGAGCGGCAGTCTTTGGGTGCGCTTTCCATGCAGGAGGGCGCCCTCTATCCGGTCCTGTACAAGCTCCAGGACGCTGGCTATGTCAGCTCCGAGAAGGTCTTGGTGGGCAAGCGCATGACCCGGGTGTACTACCATCTGGAGCCGGAGGGCGAGCAGTATCTTTCCCGTCTGCTGGCAGACTACCGGGCCGTGGTGGACGGCGTGCTGCGAATCGCGGAGGGAGTAGACCCATGGAAAAAATGACGAATCAAGCCGCCCGTCGCTATCTGCGGCAGGTCCGGCAGCTTCTCCCCTGCTCGCGTCGGGAGAAAAACGAGCTGACCTCCGCTCTCCGCCAAAGCTTAAGCGAATACCTCTCTGAGCATCCCAATGCGACGAGCGAGGCGATCCAGACCCACTTCGGCACGCCTGAGAGTGTGGCTGCTATGTGTATGGAAACCACCGAACTGCCGTCGCTTCTGAAGAGGATCCATATTCGGCGCCGGATCCTGACAATCATAGTGGCTGCTGTGATTGCGATCCTGCTCACCTGGGGCGGGTTCCTGCTGTATCTGTACACGCATGTGCAAAAAGACGCTTTGGGCGGATATGATATTCTGACGATCACTGACCTTGGTAATCAGAACGAGGAAACAGAATCCGGGTCAGTTTTAACAATTCCTGAAACATGAATTGCAGACAAAAACGGAGGGCATCCTGATGGTAAATCATTTCCGAAAGCTGATTGTCGCCTTAACACTTGTGCTTTTTGTATTTTCCTTGTTTTCCGTTTCTGTTACCGCAATGAACGAAAAGGAAGCAACCATAGTTTCCCGCAGTATATTCACCTATTTGGACGGGAGCTATGATGAAATCATTATCATTCAGCTTCAAACCCCAAATAATCGTGCTGTAAAATCAGGACAGATTTCCAGAACCCACTATACAGATGACAATGAAGCTGTCTGGAAGGTCACATTGACCGGAACCTATACCTATAACGGCGTGACCTCCTCCTGCATCAATGCGGTAACAAATGTGACATTTTATAAGCCAAACTGGGTCGTCGTTTCGGAGAACACCTCCCACAGCGGCAATACGGCCTCGACCAACGTCGTGCTTGGGTACAATGTTTTGGGGACGGTCGTGCCCCTTGCCAACGTCAACCTCTCTCTGAGCTGCGACAAGGACGGCAATTTGAGCTGACCGTCAGGCGTTTATCAGTTTTTGTCAGGGCTCCGTATGCCGGACAAGCAAGAGCCGTCCCTACAGGCGAAAAGTCCCGGTTTTGTCATTGCGAGCCAGTGCGAACACTGGCGCGGCAATCCGCATCCCCCGTCCCCTGTTGCCTGTTGCCCGTTGCCTGTTGCCTCAGCCGGGCGGGGGACGGCGGACGGCTGAGAGCCGTCCCTACAGGCGGAAACGTCCCGGTTTTGTCATTGCGAGCCAGTGCGAACACTGTCGCGGCAATCCGCGTCCCCCGTCCTCTGTAAAGGTGTCTGTCATCGAGACGGACCCCTCCACCGGCCTTGAGGCCGGTCCCCCTCCCCTGCAAGCAGGGGAGGTTTTACGGGGGACGGCGGGGCGGGGAACG
>JAFRPC010000039.1 GCA_017429325.1 Oscillospiraceae bacterium
CAAGGACCCCACCAAGGTGGACCGCTCCGCGGCCTACATGGCCCGCTACATCGCCAAGAACCTCGTGGCGGCGGGACTGGCCCGGAAGTGCCAGATCGAGCTCGCCTACGCCATCGGCGTGGCGCAGCCCGTCTCCGTGCTGGTGGACAGCTTCGGCACCAGCCGCCTGTCGGACGAGGAGCTCTCGGCCCTGGTGCGCCGCTGCTTCGACCTGCGCCCCGCCGCCATCATCGAGCGGCTGGACCTGCGGCGGCCCATCTATCAGGCCACGGCGGCCTACGGCCACTTCGGCCGCCCGGACCTGGACCTGCCCTGGGAGAAAACCGACGCAAAGCTCTGGTGAAGAGACAAACTAACTGTCGGCTGTGGAGTAAAACCTCCACAGCCGACGTGCTATATATGAGAAACTATAGTTGGAGCAACAAACCGATATTTCTCTATACGGATAGAAGAGGTGTGGTGCTTCAATCGATGTTTTCTTTTGTCTCTATTGCATATGCATAAAGGAATTACAATTAATACAAAAACAAACCTTGGGATATCAGCTCTTAATTGTATGAATAAAAGGAATGTACTTTTTTTGCACTCTCTCATATGCATCAAGTATTTCTGTGTGTGTAAACCGGGCCCCTTTTGCTGCCTCTACCTTATCTATAACAGAGTCTTTTTCGGCTTTTCCGTACAAGGCAGTTTGTTGCCTCTGAATATAAAATGTCGTTGCATCTATTTCGATTTCCTTGGCCGTCAGATTACCGCATAAACCAAGAACCTTATTCACGATGTCTGTTGTTTGTCCTTTAAATTTGTTCTCTTCACTTATATTGTCATCCCAATAGGTTTCAAAATCTGTACCCATCCGTATTTCGCCATTTGTCTCTACCATAATATCGTCGATAACGCATTCCTGAAGTGCATTGGCAACTTGCTGGCTGAAAGGACCGTAAATGTACAGCTTATAGTTTGCATCAATGTCTACGCCAAATGCTTTACAGAAATAAACTAATTTTTGAAGATGAATTCGACCTTTAATGCTCTTTTGGGCTGTTGCATTAAGTAGTTGAACGATAAAATACATGGTTTCCATGATATTCCTCCAAATTATTATAACATTGATAAAAAATTTTATGGTTGAGTTGTTTTAGAACTAATAATCCAACTCATCTTCCGATAACTCAGTTTCATCTCGCGATATTTCTTCTGCCAATAAATCTAATTCTCTTTTTTTAGTTTGCAACGATAGCTTTTTTTCAGCTATTTTTTTCTTTTTCGCGGTGTACTCTTCACTAAACCAATGTGTGCACCGTTCTTTCACGTCATCGAAAATATTTTCTTCTGCATAAATTCGCAGAATGTTGATTTTTCGGTCTGATATACTCCTAAGTGTGAAAGAATAATCCTGAATCGGTTCTGGGATAATAGTTTCTTCTTTTGATAATTTGGAGATAACAGGAATTGCGGGACTCTCCTTCTCAGTGAGTTTTTCTGGATCATAATTGCGATCTAATTCATCATCATATGCCTTAATTTCAAAAAAATGTTTTGTTGATGAGCCCTTTGCCAAATCGACATAAACATCTAGTTTCTCCCATTTGTGGGTTGCTATATATTTTCCAATATTCTTTTTAACAAAGGAGATTCGGTTATATGCTTCCTTTTGGTCAATATCTTCGGGGTTTAAGTGAACATAAGGTGGATCAAATGCCACTTTATGATGCATTCTATAATACAATTTCTTGGCATAATAAGAAATTTGTCTTGTATCCTCAGCATCTTTTTTCCCTGCATAATATTGTATTTTCCCTAAAATGATACCATCGTCTAAAGCAATGTAGTCATTTACATCAATAGGGTATTGCCCAGTCTTGGACTGCTCAAGTAAAAGATATTGTTTGATAAACCCTGTTAAATAGTAATCAAATAGTCTTCTGTCTTTGTGAAAGTATACTTGAATAAACATCCAATATCGGGCGAGAACAAAGCCCTCCACAGCTTGAATGCCGTTTTGACTGATGGCCAGGACGTTATTGCCGGCAATTTTGGCGATCCGCAGGGAATGAATAAGCTTGTCTAAATCGTATACGCCGTATTGGACACCGCAGTAATGGCTGTCACGAAGAAGGTAGTCCATTTTATCACAGTCGAGTTGGCCGCTGATAATATCATCAAAAAAGCGAAAAGAATCGTAAGAACCCTGGCTGTGAACCTTCAATATTTGGTTAACCATATCGTATTGCGGCCAATATTTTTCGATAGTGTCAGAGAGTTTTTCTTTAATGATCTTTCTCGTATATACCTCATGACCAGAATCGAATCCTCCTGTCGCAGGGTCTTCTATCTGTGGATATATGCTTGCTCCTTCACCGACATGAGAAAAGCAACCATGCCCTAAATCATGAAGTAGCGCAACCATTCTGACAAGCGCTCTCTTTTCAAAAAACATTTCTTCACTCAAGCTGTGTAGAGGTTCGTAACCCCGCAAATGATCCATGATGCGCCCGGCAATATGCATCGCGCCAATGCTGTGCCCAAACCGTGTATGCTCGGCACCGTGATAGACATAATATGTCATGCTTAACTGATGGATTCGCCGCAATCTTTGAAAAGCCTCAGTATCAATTAAAGCCAATTCCCATTCATAAACTGGAATCAGACCGTGGATTGGATCGCGAAACACAGATGTATCTCTGTGTTCCAGAGGATTATAAGGATGTGTTGTCGCTGACAATTCCATTTATCTCCTTTTTCTTCTTTCTATTTACTGTTGCGTTTGATGCGGTCTTTGTTGCGCATTTCGGAGTATTCTTTTTTATGCGTATGTTCTAAGGCAATCCGCAGCTTGCCAGCATGGCTGTAAAAGGCTTCCCCTTGGATGCTTAACTTAGTCTCTTTTTGCTGAATTGCTTTGTAACCGGATTCCAGAACCTTGGAAAGCTCACCCACAGTAGACACATTGCAGGAAAACAACTCCCAAAGAAGTTTATCATATGGTTCGTGTGGTAATTTACCATCCTCCCCAAAAGCGCTGTCCAGAAGCTTCTCCAGAAGAATGATATCCAGTTGCTGATCAAGTTGCTCAGTTTCATTATTATGGTTCTGAAGGGATTCTTGATACGTTTTTCGCTCAGCTAATATTTGCTCCAATTCATTATCTACTATTTCCAATACGGCCGCTAAACGGTAGATGCTGCGGCGCTGCAAATCTGGAACCGCAGCTTCATGCTTATATTGCAGGATATGCGATGCCGCGGCCCAAATGTGTTGACTGAAGGTTCTTATTTGCAGTTCTGCTTCAAATTCGGAAAAACCAGCAGCTGTAGGCTGAAGCGTCCATTCCTTTGGCAGTTTAATTTGGAAATGAATAGACAGATAACCGAACACATCCGCGGGTTTCTCGCTTGCTTTGTCTTCTTCCCTAAGAATTTCTAATTTATTTCGAATAGTGTCGCAAAGAATAGGGATATCGCTTTTAAAAAGCGCAATGATTCGGAAGCCTATCACATCGTGTATTTCTTGTATTGTCGAAATTTGCAAATTGTGACGCTCAATTTTTTCCAGGATAGAGTCCCAGGATTTAACTCGATAACTTAATTCATAATACTGTAGATGAAGATTTTCGATGATAATGTCCAATTGTTGTTTCAAATACTCGCAAAACTTATTGTAAATGCTGCGGTATTGTTCATATTGCTTGTGTATCTGTTCAATTTGTGATGCTTCCATTTCCTCCCCCCAATCGGCAAAACGATTGTTTTTCGACAACATAATACTACTTATTGTAGTATTATTATTCTATAGCAACTAGTTCTTGAAGTCAATACTAAATCAATAAACAACTAACAAAAAGGAGATAATAAATCAGGCATATAGTTAATATACTATACGACGCGAATAAGGAGCAGTGAATGCTTATGCACCGATGGAGATTTCCGCACAGATCCTTATTGTGCTATCGATCCTCGATCTTATCATCCTTTTGTTCCACAACAGCCCATTGATTGTGTTCGCTGACGGAGATATTCTCAAAAACGGCAAAGAGCACTTTCTGACGTTTTTCCGGGTTATCTTCCAGTTCTGCAAACTCCCCCGCATTCATGAAAAACATATTCACAGCCCGCTTCATTTGTTCTAGGCAAATACGATATTGGACCCACAGCTCGCGGTGCTTCTTCAAAGCCAAAACTGCGGTGAGAATGCCGGCAGCGGAGCTAAATGCTGCGACAAGATACTTCACAAACGGGCCGATGTATCGAACCTGATCGAGCAGCATGACAAATGGGACGATTCCATTGAAGACGAGACAGAGAATCGTTAGCCTGTGATACATCTTCTTGCAATAGCTGCTGCTCTGGCTATAATACTTCATTTGGGGGAAAACACGGTCAAGAAGATAGTTCTTTTCTACACCATCAGGCATCAAGTCCAGCTCAGCGCGATACTGAGTAGCATACTTATTCTGATACCGATTATCTGCATCAGGAGAGCCTGGTTCTGACGCGCCAGCCTGCTCCTGGTAAAGTCCAATTTCCGCTGCGCTGTTCAAGTTCACGCTTTGTTCTATGGAAGTATCGTGAGTTGCAGCCGGACTGTCAGCCGCAGTTTACTCCGCGCTGGGAAGTGGCTCCATAGAGGCTTGACTGGACTCGAGCTCCGGCTTCGCATAGTTGTTATCGGTGTTGGCTTCACTGGCCTGTTGCGCAAGAAGCGATTGAACTGCAGCAGCCTGCTTGGAGCCAAAATTGTTCTTTTCGTGTCCCATTCTATTCATCCTTCCCGGTTGATTGTAAAAGTCTTTTGTATCCAGCCCGGAGTTTCTGTGCTAAGCTCAGACGGCCAGCAGGATGTGGGCGTTGCGCAGGGAGGGGTCGGCGATGCGGTCGTTGACGGAGTAGGCATGCTTCTCCAGGTCGCCGCAGACGGCCTCGCTCAGTCCCTGGTCCTGGAGGACGGTGATGACAGCGGAGGCCAGGTTCTCCATCAGGTCGGCCTTGGCCTGGGCCATAGCGGGGCCATTGTCCGTGGTCAGCAGGAGCTCCAGGGTCTCCGCCTCCTCCGACAGCAGGGGCAGCTCTCGCAGGGCGCGGAACTGCCATTTATAATAGGGCAGATAGCGCTGGTTCAGCAGGAAGAGGACGGCAATGGCGTGGCGGACGAACTCGCCCACGGCCAGCTGGGCCGCGGCAGGCTCCCCGTGGGCCAGACAGCGCAGGTAGTTGTACTGCCCTGCCTGGGCCATCAGCAGCAGGCGGCCTGCCAGCTTCTTGCAGCGCACGTCGGCGGGCTGCCGGGCCAGGCGCTCCCGGAGCCCGGCGAACACGCCGTCGCCGGTCCAAAACAGGGCGCCGCCCACCAGCTCCGCCAGATACTGCTCGTCCAGACGCAGCCAGTCCTCCAGGCGCAGAGCGCCGTCCCGGCGTCCGGTGCGGGCCTCTAAGAAGTCCCCCAGCCGCATCACGCCCCGGCGGTTGCCTCCCACAGGGGAGAGCCGCGGACGGGAAATGCCCCGGAACTCTGCCGGAAGCTTTGCGTAGGCCCGCTCCAGGCGGAACTCGGTCTGCCGGTCCAGCAGCTCCTCCTCCGGGAGGAAGATGCAGAAGCCCGGCTCAAAGTCGTGGTCCTGCGAGACGGCGTCGTCCCAGCCGAAGCACTCGGAGCCGCTGCCCACAAGCCCCACGGCCAGCCGGTCTGCCCACTCCGGGAACTGCTCCCGGAGCATGGGGGCGCCGTAAGCCTCAAAGTAGGCCCTGGAAAGCTCAAGCCCCTGCATAGAGCTCCTCCGCCCGCTGCTTCAGCTCCTGGGCGTCCGCGAAGCGTCCGTAATAGCCGAAGCCCGCCGCGCACTTCTCGCAGATGAAGGCATAATAGCCGTTCCGGGGCAGGCTGGGCTCCTCCAGCAGAGCCCGGGCCCGGTCCAGCCGCGCCTCGATCTCCTCCTCAGCCTCCAGCAGGCCCCGCTCGGCGGCGGCCAGGTCCGCCAGATTCATCTCCGTGACGGCCTGCTCCAGGGCTCCGTTGGGCTGGGCGGCCAGGATCTCCATGGCCGCTTCCAAGCGCTGCCGCGCTTCTCCATACCGGCCCAGGTCCGTCAGGGCCAGGGCCATATTGTTGTACAGTCCCGCCAGCCGCTCGTCTCCGGGCTCCAGCGCCCGCTCGTAGACGGTCTGGGCCTCCTCGTAGAGGGGCAGGGCCTCGGCGGCGCGGCCAAAGCGCTTGTACACGGTGGCCGCGTTGAGCCGGGTGGTGGCAGCGGTGACGGTGCCCTCCAGACCGGTGCGGGAGAGCAGGGCCAGGGCGGCCTCCACGGCCTCGTTGGCGGCGGCTTCGTCTCCTAACTTGCGAAACAGGCCCATGCGCTCGTTCTCAATGGTCAGAAGCCCACGGTAGTCCCGGCCCGCCAGGGCCTCGGCCTTCCAGTACTCCAGGTGGCGTCGGGCGGCCTCCAGGTCGTTCCGGTCCAGATACCGGTCCAGCCGGGTCAGGCAGCGCCGCAGGTCCACGGGCTGGGCATTTTCATCGTCCGGCCTGCAAAAGATGCAGGAGGGCTCCAAATAATCTTCCGGCTTCAGGCCCTTCATGGGACAGCCTCCTCTCGTTCTTCTGCTGCTTCCGTCGCGGGAGCTTCCTCCCGCCAGGGGTTGTTCTCGTCCGGGTCCGTGGGGTCCCAACCGGACCGGGGGTCTTCCGTGTCGATGGGCTGGAGCACAGGCGCCTTCACCGGCAGCTCCTCGGCGTCATAGATGCGGACGCTCGTGCCGCGGGGGCAGTTGTCGTAGAGCCAGCGGGCGTCCCCGGCGGCCAGCCGCACGCAGCCCATGGAGGCGGCGGTGCCCAGCTTGTTGTATTCGTCGGTTTTGAGGGAGCTCTTGTCCATCCGGGTGTAGGGGACAGAGTGGAAGAGGATGTTGCCGGTGATGCCGCAGACGTACTGGCCGTAGACGCCGCCGAAGAGGTAGCCCCACTCCCGCTTGCTCCCCAGGCGGTAGCTCCCCCGGGGCGTGGCGTAGCCCGTGGAGCAGAGCCAGACCTTCACCGGGACGGTGTAGTCCCCGGCCTCGTCCCGCCCGTAGATCACCACCACGTTGTAATTGCGCAGCACCTCGATGGAATAGGGATAGGCGTCCCCCGTGCGGGCGGCGTAGACCTCGTCGGGGTCGTTCTGCAGCCGGACGATGGTCCGCCGCTCCAGAACATCCGTGTCCGTTTGCAGGCGGACTGTCACCTTGGCGGAACGGTCCGCCTGATAGCGGACAAAGCTGAAGGCCAGGGGCACGACCTCCTCCGTCCCGGCGCAGAGCGCCAGGTCGGAGCGCTCATAGACCGGCTCTCCGTCCAGCTCCACTGTCATGGCGCAGGGCAGACAGTCCGCCTCCTCCGGCAGACCCACCACGGGAAAGCGGACGCACAGGTCCACGATGGGCTCCTCCGGCGTAGCGGTCAGCCCCGTGGACAACTCCATCTCCACGCCGTCGAGACGGAGAGGCGCGGTGGTGGCTGGGGGCTCTGTGTCCGTCGGAGTCTGGGTCTCCTCGGGCGTGCGTACAGGGACTGCGATTTGCCGGACCTCCGCCGCCGGAGCCAGGAGCGGCTCGGCGTCGTTGGCCGGGAGACAGCCCGTTATGAACAAAAGGCAGAGCAGGAGCGCAAGGCATCCGGCAAGTTTCTTCATAGATTTTTCCCGCCTGTTTTTTTCAGTGTGTCTTTTTATTATACTAAAAAAATACATCCGTGACAAGAGGGGAAATGCGCAAAAATACAAAAAAACGGGAAAAACCCCTGGGGCCTTTCGGCCCCAGGGGGATGCGGGTACGTTACGGGAGCGTTATTCCTCGCTGTCCGTGCTTTGCTCGGGGAGGGTGATGTGGATGTCCTGGCCAGCGGCCAGCTTGCCGCCCAGGGCGCCCAGCAGCAGGCTCTTGATGTCCAGGCCCATGCCGGAGGCGAAGCCCTCGGTGATCTGGGTGGTGGAGCCCACGATGTCAGAGATGAGCTTGGCGGAGTTGCCCTCGCCGTACATGGTGATCTTGTCCACCTTGGACAGAGGCTCGGCCACGTTCTTGGCGATCTCGGGCAGGGCGTTCATCACCATTTCGATGACGGCGGCCTCGCCGTACTTCTTCATGGCCTCGGCCTTCTTGTCGATGCCTTCAGCCTCGGCCACGGCCTTGGCCCGGATGGCGGAAGCCTCCGCCTCGCCCACGGCCCGGATACCCTCGGCCTCCTGCTCCTTGGCGAAGCGCACGGCCTCGGCCCGGATCTTCTGGGCCTGAGCGGCCTGCTCCTGCTCGTAGCGCTGGGCCTCCGCGTCCTTCTGGCGGCGGAAGAGGTCCGCCTCGGCCTCCTGCTTCTGGCGGTAGAGCTCGGCGTCGGCCTTGGCGCGGATCTCTGCGTCCAGGGTCTGCTTTGTTACCTCGACGTTTTGCTTCTTCAGCTCCGCGTCGCGCTCCGCCTTGGCGATTTGGGCGTTGACGGTGGCGGTCTGGATGGACTTCTGCTGTTCCTGCTTCTGGATCTCATAGGCGGCGTCGGCCTCAGCCTTCTTGGTGTCGGCTTCCACCTTCAGCTCCGCCTGCTTGATGGCCAGCTCGTTCTGGCGGCGGGCGATCTCCGTGTCGGCCTCCACCCGGGCGTCGTTGGCGGCCTTGTCGGCCTGGGCCTTGGCGATGGCCACGTCCCGGTCTGCCTGGGCCTTGGCAATGGCGGCGTTCTTCTTGATGAGGCTGGTGTTGTCGGCGCCCAGGTCCCGGATCAGGCCGTTCTCGTCGGTGACGTTCTGGATGTTGCAGGAGAGGATCTCGATGCCCAGCTTGTCCATGTCCTTGGCGGCCTTCATCATCACCTGGTCGGAGAAGGAGTCGCGGTCGGTGTTGATGTCCTTCAGGGAGAGGGTGCCGATGATCTCACGCATATTGCCCTGCAGGGAGTCCTGGAGCTCAGCGGCGATTTTATCCGGGCGCATGTTCAGGAAGTTCTTGGCGGCCAGCTTGATGCCCTCGGAGGAGTTGGCGATGCGGACCTTGGCAACGGCGTCCACGTTCACGTTGATGAAATCATTGGTGGGAACGGACTGCTCGGTCTTGATGTCCACGGTCATCTGCCCCAGATAGAGCTTGTCCAGACGCTCCAGGAAGGGCACCTTTACACCGGCCCGGCCCACTAAGATGCGGCTGTCCTTCTTGAGGCCGGAGATGATGTAGGCCTGATCGGGCGGGGCCTTGACGTAGCCCATCGCCAGGATGATGATCAGGACGGCGGCAGCGATGACGACGGGGAGCCAGGGCAGGATGCCTCCGGGAGAGAAGAGTGCGGAAACAATGAGAGTGTGCATAGCGATACCTCCTTTTTCTTTCTTCGGTTTGTGGTTCTTACCAGATTTCCCCCGCTCCCGGAAACAAAAAACGAGACCCTTGCCGACACAGGCATGAGTCTCGTTTTTCAAGGCGGACCGGCCGCGCAGACGGCGTGATGACGGTCATGCCTCCCCCTGGCGGGGGAACTACTCCCTCAAGAGCGGGATGAAATTGTATCAGTACTTATAGCACATTTTGCGGCCCCTGTCAAGAGGTTCCGAAAAATATTTTTGCGGGGCCGCGGCGAGTTCATATCAGTAATCCTTTGTGGTCTCCACCTTGCCCGCCTGGATGGTGTCGCCCTGCCAGGTGCCGGTGAGGATGACCATGGTGCCCATGGCGGGGACCTCCGCCTCGGTGACGAACTTCTGGTTCCAGGCGCCGTCATAGTAGGGGTGCTGGATGGAGTCCAGACTGGCGATGCGGCCATAGATGCGGAGAGTCTGACCCTTGAAGGCATCGGGCTTGTACTGCATGTTCTGGAGCTGCACCCGCTCCAAGGTGGCGTCCATGGTGGTCATGTCCACGTCGCAGGGCGTGGATTCATAGGCGGTCTTCAACTCCAGCTCGGCGTCGATGAACCAGATATTGTCCAGGGCGGCCTCATCCCAGACCATAGTGCCGGTCATTTTGACCAGGCTGCCGTTGGCCGGAAGCTTGTCCGGGTCCTTGGGAACGAATTCCCACTGCCAGTCGCAGCACTTTGTGGCGTCCATATAGCCCCAGACGTAGTAGCGGGTCCTCTGGTTGAAGGCGTCGTAGAGCCAGGTAAAGGTGCCTTCCTTCGTGGCGGTCTTGCCCAGATAGTCGTCAGCTGCGTCGCTGAAGAAGATGTTCTGATACAGCACGTATTCCGACTGGTTCAGCACGGTGGGCAGGGTGTCGGAGACCTCCGCTGAGCCCTCGGACGGAGTGCCTTCCGGGTTCCCGGTTTCTCCGGACCCGGAGCAGCCGAAGAGGGAGAGGAGCAGCAGAACGGACAGGAGCAGAGCAAAGCGTTTTTTCATGGAATGTACCTCCTTCGTTTGACGCGGCGTGTCAGCGGGCACGCAGAACGCCCGCCAGGGTGAAGATCGCAAAGACGAGAATGTTTGCCGCCACAATGGTGGAGCCCACCGGAGTGCTCAGCACGGCGGAGAAGAGGATGCCCGTCACGGCGCAGAGCACCGAAATGCAGGCGGCGCAGATGGACACGGCGCGGAAGCTCTTGAAGAGCCGCATCGCCGACAGGGCCGGGAAGACCACCAGGGCGGAGATCAGCAGAGAGCCCACCAGCTTCATCGCCAGCACGATGACCACCGCGATAATGACCGCGATCATCAGATTGTAGAGCCGGGTGTTGGCGCCGGTGGCGGCGGCGAAGCTCTCGTCGAAGGTGACGGCGAAAATCTTGTGGTAGAACAGGACAAAGAAGGCGACCACCACCACGGACAGGGCAATGGAGATCCAGACCTCCAGGGGCTTCAGGGTCAGAATGGAGGTGCCGCCGAAGAGGGTGGTGCAGACGTCGCCGGAGACGTTGGAGTTGCCGTGGGGCGGGAAGAGGTTCATCAGCAGGTAGCCGATGGCGAGGGCGCCGACGGAGATCATCGCCACGGCAGCGTCGCCCTTGATTTTGGCGTTCTGCCCAGCCACCAGCAGCAGGATGGCGCACAGGACGGTGACGGGGATGATGAGCAGCATGTCGTTGGTAAGGCCGACCACCGCGGCGATGGCCATCGCCCCGAAGGCCACGTGGCTCAGCCCGTCGCCGATGAAGGAGAAGCGCCGCAGCACCAGGGTCACGCCCAGCAGGGAGGCGCAGAGGGCTACGAGAATGCCCACCAGCAGAGCCCGCTGTACAAAGGGCTGCTGGAGATAAGTTTGCAGCAGCGTCATGCTTCCATACCTCCCTCCGCGAGCCAGCGGGCGCCGGTTTCGCTCTTCAGATAGCCCGCCACGGGGCCGCAGTAGATGCGGGCGCCGATGTGGAGGATGTGGGTGGCATAGCGCAGGGCGGCCTCCAGGTCATGGGAGATCATCACCACGGTGATGCCGTCCTTCCGGTTAAGGTCCGAGATGAGCTGATACATCTCCGCCGTCACCTTGGGGTCCAGACCCGCCACAGGCTCGTCCAGCAGCAGGAGCTTCCGGGTGGCGCAGAGGGCCCGGGCCAGCAGGACCCGCTGCTGCTGCCCGCCGGAGAGCTCCCGGTAGCAGCGCCGGGCCAGGGGCTCTATCTCCATGCGGCGGATGTTCTTCCAGGCCAGGTCCTTGTCGGCCTTGGTGTAGAAGGGCCGAAGCCCCTGCCGCCCCTGGCAGCCGGAAAGGACGATCTCAAAGACGCTGGCGGGGAAATCCCGCTGGATCACGGTCTGCTGGGGCAGATAGCCGATCTCGTTCTGATGCAGGCCGTCTCCGGTGAGGACCTTGCCCCTCAGCGGGCGCAGCAGCCCCAGGAGGGTCTTCATCAGGGTGGACTTGCCGGAGCCGTTCTCGCCCACGATGCAGAGGTAGTCCCCTGCGTTCACTTCAAAGCTGATGTGCTCCAGGATGGGCTTGCCCTCATAACCGAGAGACAAGTCGGAGCAGGTCAGAAGGGCCATAGTCCGGCCTCCTTCCGTTTGTAGGTTGTTTTCAATTCAGAGCCTGCCGCAGGACCTCCAGATTCTTCTCCATCACGCCCAGGTAGGTGATGCCCTCCTCCACGCCCGCGGCGGTCACGGACTGGAGGGAGTTGAGCTCCAGGATCTGCGCGTTCTGGGCTTTGGAGCTGGCGATGATGGTCTCGGCCATCCGGCTGTCGGAGCTCTCAAGCTTGATGACATAGGGCAGCTGCAGCTCGTCCACCTTGCTGACCAGGAAGTTCACGGTCTCAAAGGAGGCCTCGGTCTCCGCCGAGCAGCCCAGGAAAGCGGCGTAGTAGGACAGGCCGTAGTCGTCCACCAAATAGCGGAAGGGGAAGCGGTCCGCAAAGAGCAGCACGTGCCGGGGCGCGGCGGCCACGGCCTCGCCGAAGGCCTCATCCAGGGCGGCCAGCCTCGCGGTGTAGGCCTCGCAGTTGGCGAGATAGGCGTCCCGTCCCGCCGGGTCACAGGCCATCAGTCCGTCCCGGATGGCGGCGCAGAGGGTCTGGGCGTAGCGCAGGGAGAGCCAAATGTGCTCGTCATAGGCCGGGCCGTCTTCTTCGTCTTCCTCTTCCTCGGCCTCCATGCCCTCCACGGTCTCCTCCTCCTTGAGGGCGCCGCCCAGGGCGTCCATCAGGCAGATGACGGTCATGTTCTTGTTGCTGGCCTGGGCCAGGGCGTCCGGCACCCATTTGTCCGACTCGCCGCCTACGTAGATAAAGAGGTCGCAGGTGGAGATCTTGTAGATGTCCTCCACGGTGGGCTGATAGCTGTGCAGGTCGGTCCCCCTGTCCAGCAGCAGGGTCAGGGAGACCCGGTCGTTGCCCGCGCCGATGAGCTGGCGGGTCCAGTCATAGGCCGGGAAAATGGTGGCCACCACGGAAACCGTCTCGCCGGACAGGGCGGGGCGGGTGGTGGTGGAAGAGGTGCTGCCCAGGGCGGCGCAGCCCACAAACAGAGCGGCCAGCAGCAAGGCGCAAAGGATGAGACAAAGGAGCTTGTGTTTCATATCGTCAACCTTCTTGATGGGTAGTTTTTTATTTTTCCCGGCAGTCCTCACAGGTGCCGTAGAGCACAGTGTCGCCCCGGTCCACGGTGAAGCCGTCCAGCCGGGCAATGGATTCCAGCAGGGCCTCGGTCTCGGCCTCGTCCATGTGAAAGGTCTTGCCGCACTTTTTGCAGCTCAGGTGCAGGTGATCCCGGCACTCTTCGGCCTTCATATATTGATAGAAGACCTCGCGGCTGCCGCTTTTTGCCACCTTGCGCACGGTGCCGTCCTGCTCCAGGGCGGAGAGGTTGCGGTAGACGGCGCTGACGCTGATCTCCGGCAGGTCCTGGGAGATCTGGCTCGCGCTCAGGGTCTCGTCGGCGTGGCTGTGGAGATAGTTGAGCAGCCGCTTTCTGGGTTGGGTCATGTAGGCTTGCATGGGGCGTCCTCCAATCTGCGAATCACTCGCAATTTCGACCGTTCCCAATCATAGCACGCCGAGGCCTGCTTGTCAAGCACGATTTGCAAATAACTCGCAAATTTACCACCGCGCCGAAGCTCGCGCCGCTGTTTCCCTTCTGCGGGGACGCCGCAGCGCATAAGTCTGGAAATACCGGGAATAACTACCTGTGAGAAAATGGGAAACAGGGAGGAACAGAGCCATGAAGGCAACCGGAATCGTCAGGCGCATCGACGACCTGGGCCGCGTCGTCATTCCCAAGGAGATCCGCCGCACCCTGCGCATCCGCGAGGGGGACCCGCTGGAGATCTTCACCGAGAAAGACGGGGAGGTCATCTTCAAAAAGTATTCGCCCATGGGAGATTTGTCGGAGCTCTCGGGCCGAATCTGTGAATCGCTCTACCGGCACACGGGCTTCCCCGCGGCGGTCTGTGACCGGGATGTCATTATTGCGGCGGCTGGGCCGGGCCAGCAGGAGCTGATGGACCGGCGCATCTCCCGGGGCCTGATTCGGCGGCTGGAGGACCGGGAGCGCTGCTGCGGGGGCAGTCATATCCCCATTGCGGAGGGCGCGGGTCTCATGCTGGGGGCAGCCGTTCCCATCCTGGCCCAGGGAGACCTCCTGGGCGGGATGCTCCTGGGGGCGGACCCGGAGCAGGGGCATTGGCCGGGGGAATTTGAATGCAGGCTGCTGGACGTGGTGGCAGGCTTTCTGGGCCGCCAGATGGAGAGCTGACTGAAAAAACCTTGCGTTTTGCGCGGGACTCCTGTATAATAATCGTAGAATCACACAGGCGGCGAAGGCCGCCGGAACAGGAGGTGCGTATGAACCCCATCACAGACAGCATCCAGGTCAACACCCACAGCAGCGTCCGGCTGCAAGGCGCGGGCAAGGTCGTCTACATCGACCCCTTCCGGCTGGAGGAGACGCCCCACGACGCCGACGTGATCTTTGTCACCCACGCGCATTTTGACCACTTTTCCCCCGAGGACATTGCCAAGGTCGGCAAGGCGGACACCGTGTTCGTGATGCCCGCCGGGATGGAGCAGACGGCGGCCCCTGCCGTCGCAGGCCGCAAGCTGGTCCCTGTGGTCCCCGGCCAGCGGGGCAGCGTGGAGGGTCTGGAGTTTGAGACTGTCCCCGCCTACAATTTGAAAAAACGCTTCCATCCGAAGGAAGAGGGCTGGGTCGGCTACGTGCTGACCTTAGAGGGCTGCCGCGTCTATATCGCAGGGGACACCGACGCGACGCCGGAAGCCGCCGCGGTCCGCTGCGACGCGGCCCTGCTGCCCATCGGCGGCAAGTACACCATGGACGCCCGCGACGCCGCCGACCTGGCGAACCGGATGAAGCCGGGCCTGGTCATCCCCATCCACTACGGCTCCGTGGCGGGGAGCCCGAAGGACTATGAGCGCTTTGTCAAAGTGCTGGACCGGGAGATCCAGGTCCGCCGCCTGATATGAGCGGGATGAAGCTGATCGCCCTGGACCTGGACGGGACCCTGCTGACCACCGACAAGGTCCTGACCCCGGAGAACGAGGCCGCCCTGCGCCGGGCCGCCGAGGCGGGCATCGAAATCGTTCCGGCCACGGGCCGGTTCTACGGGGCCATCCCCGACAACGTGCGGCGCCTGCCCTTTCTTCACTATGCCATCACCATCAACGGGGCCCAGGTCCGGGACCTCCGGGCGGACTGCCCCCTGTTCCGGGCGGAGATCCCCTGGCAGCGGGCGGTGGAGGTCATGCGCTTTCTGGACACTCTGCCGGTAATCTACGACTGCTACATGGACGATTGGGGCTGGATGACCCAGACCCTCTATGACCGGGCGGCGGAGTTTGCGCCCCACCGGCACAGCCTGGAGATGCTGCAAAAGCTGCGGACGCCGGTGCCGGAGCTCAAGGCCCATCTGGCCCAGGTGGGCCACGATGTCCAGAAGATCCAGATGTTCTTCCGGGACCAAGCCCTGCGGGAGCGGGCGATGGCGGAGCTGGCCCGCCGCTTCCCGGACCTGGCCGTCACCAGCTCTATCCCCCGGAACGTGGAGCTCAACTGCCTGGAGGCCCAGAAGGGCATCGCCCTGGAGCGGCTGGCGGCTCATCTTGGCGCGGCCCGGGAGGAGACCATGGCCTTCGGAGACGATTTGAACGATGTGTCCATGCTCCGGGCCGCCGCAATCGGCGTCGCCATGGGCAACGCGGGGCCGGAGGCTAAGGCTGCCGCGGATTTTGTCACTGCCTCCTGCGATGAAAACGGCGTGGCGCAGGCCCTGGAGCGCCTGCTCTTTTCCCAAAGCCAGACTGCCTGAACGACAGGCCCCCGGTGGAACGAACCGCGGGCCTGTTTTTCTGCGGTTTCTGCTTGACCTTTGCCTTCCTTTGGGATATACTGTCTTCGGAAAATCAATTCAAGGAGTTTGCGCATGGAGCAGAATGCTTTTCTCCCGCAGCCGACGGTGCTGCTGTATCAGATCGCCGACCCGGGACGCGCTGCCCGCATTCGGGCCTGGCTGGACCGGACGGGCATCCGGGCGGTGGAGGTGGCCCCCACGGAGCTGCACCACAGCCTCGGGGCTCTGTTGGAGCTGCCGGGTTTTGCGCGGGAATCGAGCCTCTGGATGGGGGAAGCCCTGGCACAGGAGATGCTGGTGATGTTCGCCTTCCGGGGGACCATGCTCAGCGACTTCCTCCGCTTCTTCCGGGAGGAGGGCCTGCCCCCGGTGGCCCTGAAGGCCATGGTCACGCCCACCAACGTCAACTGGAGCTCCCTGGAGCTCTTTGAGGCGCTGCGGCAGGAGCACGCACAGCTGAATCGGTAACTGTTTGCTGCATCAGAAAGAGGAATTCAAAGTGACACTCAGAGAACTGAAACCCGGGCAGTCGGCCCGCATCACAGCCGTCGGCGGCGAAGGCGCCCTGCGGCAGCATTTTTTGGATATGGGCGTCATCCCCGGCGCCGAAGTCACCGTGACGAAGCTGGCCCCCCTGGGGGACCCCATGGAGCTGCGCATCCACGGCTATGAGCTGACCCTTCGGCTGGCGGACGCGGCCCAAATCACCGCGGAGCGCCTCTCCGACAGCCCCGCGGCGGCGAAAAACCAGCGCCGGGAGCGAAAGCAGGAGCACCCCGGCCTCGGCGAGGACGGAAAGTTCCATCCCAAGGGCAGCGGCGCCCCCCTGCCCGAGGGCACCCTGCTGACCTTTGCGCTGGTGGGCAACCAAAACAGCGGCAAGACGACCCTGTTCAACCAGCTCACCGGGGCCAATCAGCACGTGGGCAACTTCCCCGGCGTCACCGTGGACCGGAAGGACGGCGCCATTCGACGCTTCCCCAACACCCGCATCACGGACCTGCCCGGCATCTATTCCATGTCGCCCTATTCCAGCGAGGAGCTGGTGAGCCGGAATTTCGTCCTGGAGGAAAAGCCCCGGGGCATTATCAACATCGTGGACGCCACCAACATCGAGCGGAATCTCTATCTCACCATGCAGCTTTTGGAGATGAATCTTCCCATGGTGGTCGCCCTGAACATGATGGACGAGATGCGGGGCAACGGCGGCAGCGTGGATGTCAACGCCATGGAGGCCCTGCTGGGCGTCCCCGTGGTCCCCATTTCCGCTGCGAAGAACGAGGGCATCGACGAGCTGATCAAGCACGCGGTCCACGTGGCGAAGTTTCAGGAGCGGCCCCTTCGCCAGGACTTCTGCGCCGTGGACGACAACGGCGGCGCGGTCCACCGCTGCCTGCACGCGGTAAGCCACCTGATCGAGGACCACGCGCGGGACCACGGTCTGCCCCTGCGCTTTGCCGCCGGCAAGCTGGTGGAGGGGGACGAGAGCATCTGCGAGCAGCTCGCCCTGGACCGGAACGAGCGGGAGATGGTGGAGCACATCGTCCTCCAGATGGAGAAGGAGCGCGGCATGGACCGGAGCGCCGCCATCGCGGACATGCGCTATGCCTACATCCAGAAGGTCTGCACGCAATGCGTCATCAAGCCGCGGGAGAGCGCCGAGCATCTGCGCAGCCAGCGGATGGACCGCATCCTCACCGGCAAATTTACCGCCATCCCCGCCTTTATCGTCATCATGGGCCTGGTCTTCTATCTGACCTTCGCCCTCATCGGCCCCTTCCTTCAGGACCTGCTGCAGAGCGGCATCGACGCCCTGCAAGGGCTGGTGGCCCGGGCCATGGAGCAGGGGAACGTCAATCCCATCCTCCGCAGCCTGGTGTTGGACGGCATTTTTGAAGGTGTGGGCAGCGTGCTGAGCTTTCTGCCCATCGTCGTCACCATGTTCTTCTTCCTGTCCCTGCTGGAGGACAGCGGCTATATCGCCCGGGTGGCCTTCTTCATGGACAAGCTGCTGCGAAAGATCGGCCTGTCCGGTCGCAGCATCGTCCCGATGCTCATCGGCTTCGGCTGCACGGTCCCCGCGGTCATGTCCACCCGGACCCTTCCCAGCCAGCGGGACCGCAAAATGACCATTCTCCTCACGCCCTTTATGAGCTGCACGGCGAAGCTCCCGATTTATAGCTTCTTCGCCGCGGCCTTCTTCCCCGGCAGCAGCTGGTGGATCGTCACGGCCCTCTATCTGCTGGGCATCGTCATGGGCATCCTTGTTGCCCTGGTCTTTAAGAAGACGCTCTTCCGGGGCGGGGCCGTCCCCTTCGTCATGGAGCTGCCCAACTACCGGCTGCCCAGCCTGCGGAATGTGCTGCAGCTTCTCTGGGAGAAGGCCAAGGACTTTTTGCAGCGGGCCTTCTCGGTCATTTTGATCGCGACCGTCGTGGTCTGGTTCCTGAAGAGCTTCGACTTCCGCTTCAACCTGGTGGAATCCTCCCATGACAGCATCCTGGCCGCCGCAGCCGGTCTGCTGGAGCCCCTCTTCCGGCCCCTGGGCCTGGGCGACTGGCGCATCGTCACCGCGCTCATCACGGGTTTTCTGGCAAAGGAGAGCGTGGTCTCGGTCCTGGAGGTCTTTTTCAGCGCCTCCGGCGGCGTGGTCGCCGTCATGAGCAGCCTCGCGGCTGCCGCCCTGCTGGTGTTCAGCCTGCTCTATACCCCCTGCGTGGCGGCCATCGCCGCCATCCGCCGGGAACTGGGCCGAAAGTGGGCCTGGCACGTGATCCTCTGGCAGTGCGCCTTGGCCTGGCTCGCCGCCTTCGTGGTACATTTGATTGGCTCCGTTCTATAAAACCTCCCCTGCTCGCAGGGGAGGGGGACCACCGCCGTCAGGCGGTGGTGGAGGGGTCGTCCTCAGGACGACCCGCAAAACCTCCCCTGCTTGCAGGGGAGGGGGACCGGCCTCAAGGCCGGTGGAGGGGTCGTCCCGACAACAAATCCGTAATAACCGGAGGAACCGATGAATATTTGGGATATATCCATTCTCCTGGCCGTAGGCCTGCTGGTCGGCCTGGCACTGTTCCGGATGCGAAAAAAGAAAAAGAACGGCTGCCCCGGCTGCTGTGCCTGCTGCGGCGGAAGCTGCCCCTCGGAGCAGCAGCGATCTCATACAGGACCCGATAAAAAGACATAATCACTCGATTTATGCGATTCCCCCAATAATGTATTTATGCGATTCCCCAAAAATAGCGTTGCTTTTTTCGCCAATATCGTATATAATATTATGTACAAGCTGGCCGAAACATTTTCCTGAACCACAAGTTTGACCACGACCGCGTAAATATGATGAAATAATCGAATATTCGGGTTTCCCTCAGTTTGGTATCGCGCTTGGTTTGGGAGCGTGTAACACCCCCGCCATCCGGAAAAAATCGAAAGTCCGAAATCCCTTGTAAAACCTCAGGTTTTTGCCCCTCCGCATCTCGCAAAATCCCTCGAACATGGCCCTTTGACCAC
The DNA here is from genome assembly GCA_017429325.1 of Oscillospiraceae bacterium. Taxonomy (GTDB): domain Bacteria; phylum Bacillota; class Clostridia; order Oscillospirales; family Oscillospiraceae; genus JAFRPC01. The sequence continues at coordinate 19,254 of JAFRPC010000039.1, forward strand.
ATGTTTGACCACAACTGCAAAAAATCGAATATCCGGGTTTAGCGAAGTTTGGTATCGCGCTTGGTTTGGGACCAAGAGACCGTGGGTTCAAGTCCCGCAACCCGGACCAAAAATCGGGAGGCGCCTTGGGGAGGCACTTCGTAAGGAAGTTGCCTCCCTTCGGGCTTTTGTAATCAGCCAGAATGATTGAATTGCAGGAATCAATCTTATTTGGAGGATTACATCATGGAAAAGTACATTTACGACGAGAAGAACGGGCTTTGGTACGAGTTGCAAGGCGATTATTACATTCCCTGCTTGAAGCTCCCCGATGAAGAACAACGTCCCATCGGCGTATGGGGCCAGCGGCATCTCCGTTATCTCCAGCAGCACCGCAAGGCGCTGTACACGGAGCTGCAGATCACCGGCAAGCTGAACGGTTATCTGGTCGATCTGAACGATCAGGCGGAGAGAATGTTTCTTGAGCTGGTAAAGCAACTGGCTGCCCGTGAGGGCGTTACCGAACAGCTCAAAGCACAGAATCAAATGCTATGGGTGCAGCGTATGAACAACATCCGGGACAGGGCAGTTGAGATCGTAAACGAAGATTTGATTTACGCATAATGTATCGGGCGGCGGGATCTGACGGCAGAAGACGTCAAGTTCTCTCTGGATCGTGCTCGCAACTCCGCAGCTGTCTCCTATATCGTCAACTTTATTGAAGATGTTACTGTCGACGATGAATACACTGTTACAGTGAAGACGAATAAAAAGGAAGTAAAAAATATGAGACTTGCAAATTTGACCTGGCCGAAGGCACAGGAGTATTTTGAAAAGAACGACATGGTGCTCATCTCCATCGGCAGCATTGAGTGCCACGGCCGCCATATGCCGCTTGGAACCGATACCCTGATTCCGGATTTTCTGCTGGAAAAGATCGAGCAGAAGAGCGACGTTCTGATTGCTCCGACCATCCCCTATGGCGCCTGCCAGTGTCTGGCCCCGTACCCCGGAACGATTGACATTGACAACGAGGTTCTCTATCAGTTCTGCCGTCAGATTTTCCTGAGCCTGTACCGTCACGGCGCAAGAAAATTTGTCTTCCTCAATGGTCACGGTGGCAATATGAAGATGATTGAGCGCTTGGGACTGGAATTTGAGGATAAGGGCTGCCTGGTTGCGATGCTCAACTGGTGGCTGATGGCGTGGGATATGAACCCCGCATGGAAGGGCGGTCACGGCGGCGGCGAAGAAACGGCTGCAATCCTTGGCATCGATCCGTCTCTGGTCGACAAGAGCGAAATCGGCGGCGAACTGCAGTTCAAGCACCTGACGGAAAACCTGAAGACGACCGGCTTCCGCTCCGTCGAGTATAAGGGCGTTTCGGTTGAGATTCTCCGCAACACCCCGCACGTCACCGACAGCGGCTGGATTGGGCCCGATCATCCCAGCACCGCTACGGAAGAATGGGGAAAGGAAATGCTTGAGACCACGGCGAACTACATCGTTGACTTTATGGAAGAATTCAAGAAAGTCAAGCTTTCGTAAAGAGGTATTACAATGGATAAAAAAACGACGCTGGAAATGATTGCAGCAATCTCGAACGCAAATGGTACGTCCGGCTTCGAAGATGAAGTAGTGGCAGTGATCCGACCCTATGCAGAAGGACTTGGCGAGATCACAGAAGATCATATGCGCAATCTCTATATTCGTCGAAAAGAAAACAACGGTAAGCGTCCTGTTGTTCAGCTTGACGCCCATAGCGACGAGGTCGGATTCATGGTACAGGCCATCTGTCCGAACGGAACACTCCGTATTATTCAGATCGGTGGTTGGGTCAACAACAACATTCCGGCACATAAGGTCTGGGTTCGTAACAAATTTGGAAAATATATCCCGGGCCTTACCGCTAGCAAGCCGCCTCATTTTATGACCGAGCAGGAGCGTAAGGCTCCACTGGAGATGAAAGATATTACGGTAGATGTTGGTGCGGTTTCCAGAGAAGAAGCTATTGAAAAATTCGGCGTGAGAATCGGAGAGCCTGTTGTTCCTGATGTCACCTTCTCGTACTCAGAAACAACGGATCTGATGGTCGGTAAGAGTTTTGACTGCCGTCTGGGCTGCGCGGCCATTCTAAAGACGATGCATACGTTGGCGGGTCAGGAACTGAATGTTGATATCGTCGGTGCCTGTGCTGCGCAGGAAGAAGTTGGTGTGCGCGGCGCAACCGTGACATCACAGGTTATCAAACCGGATGTTGCAATCGTCTTTGAAGGCTGCCCGGCGGATGATACTTGTGTTGAACCGTATATGGTCCAGACTGCTATTAAGCATGGTCCGATGCTGCGTCACATTGATGCCAGAATGATAACAAATCCACGCTACCAAAGATACGCGCTTGGCTTGGCGGAAGAACTCGGCATACCGGTGCAGGATGCCGTTCGGAGTGCTGGCTCGACAAATGGCGCTGCAATCCATCTGACCGAGAAAGCCGTACCCGTGATCGTGATTGGTGTTCCGGTTCGCTATGCTCATACGCATTATGGAATTTCGGCCTATGCGGATTTTGACAACGCAGTAAAGCTAGCGTGCGAGATACTCAAAAGGCTTGATGAAAAGCTGATTATGAGCTTTTAATAAAAGATTATCGTAGTGCTGCTAGACAGAAACTGCACCGTTTAAGAGTCCAAATTATTCGTGACAATATGCGGGGCACTCTATAGATAAAATAAAAGCAGCTTGCAGATTTTGGATTTGCAAGCTGCTTTTTCTGGTGTGCCGGGCATGGCACGATTCTCGCGGGTGAAAGTCCCGCCACGGGTATTTACCGCCAAGTGTAGCGAACCGCAAGCCGGAGTCAGCAATGGCGACGGGGGAGGAAGCGGTGTAGCAAAGCCGAGGAGCCTACGAA